>JAYOXJ010000022.1:8284-20581 GCA_038152725.1 Rhodospirillaceae bacterium | reverse complement strand
GTGTAGAGCAGGTGATAGTGGCTGGAGCCCTCGCGCAGCATGCCGGAGGGCATGAAGATGCGCTCGGCCTCGTTGAGCAGGATGTCGCGGCCGATCTCGGCCGCCCAGTCGAGCCCGAGCGCGAGACCGATGCGATAGAGGCCGCGGCCATTGTTGGCGAGGTGGTTGGAGGTGTTGTGTTCGCCGCCGTATTCGAGCGTTGCCGCGATCGCCTCGGCGTGGATTTCCAGGATGCGGCGCATCGCCTCGGCGTCGCAGACGTCGCCGTGGCGGGCGGTGTAGTCGAGCAGGTTGATGGCGCGCTCGGCCGCCGTATAGGGATGCCACGGCCAGCCGTCGTCGGGCGTGGCATTGGCGGCGACCCAGGCGGTCCAGAGTGCAGCGACCCAGCGCTTGTCGACCTGATCGCCGACGAGTGGCAGCCAGGCGAAGCGATTGAGTCCGAGCAGCGTCTCGGTGTCGGCGAAGGGGCGTTGGAAAAGCGCGGCCTCGCCGCCGGGCGCGACGCTCACGTCTTCGCCGGCGAGCGGCAGGGCGAGCGGTGGGAGACCGGCGGTATCCACGGCGGCGAGTGCCGGCAGCCTGGCCGGGGCCGATGCCGGGATGTGGCCAGCGAGATACGGCGGACGGTGCGGCGTGAAGGCCGGCGGCGCCGGGTGGCGGCCGATCAGCCGGCCGAAGAGCCAGCGGCGCAACACTGGGTCGCGCTTCAAGTGGCCGAGCTTGCGGAGGAGGGCCGCGCTCAACGCCTCAGGCCGGCCAGTATTCCGTCCCCGGGCGCGGCACCGAGGCATGTTCGAGGCCGGCGATGGCGGCGCGGCCCATGTTGAGGATGGCTTCCTCGGCACTGCCGCCGATATGCGGCGTGACGATGACGTTGGGCATGTTAGCCAGCGCGAGGTCGGTCGGCGGTTCATCGGCCAGGACGTCGAAGGCGGCGGCGGCGAGATGCCCGCTTTCGAGCAGCGCCTTGACGGCCTGTTCGTCGACCAGGCCGCCGCGCGCCGCATTGATCAAGACACTGCCCGGACGCATCGACCGAAGCCGTTCGCCCGACATGATACCGAGCGTGTTGTCGTCCAAGGGCAGGTGCAGGGTGACGATCTCGGCGGTGGCGAGCAGCGTCTCCAGGCTTGCCGGTTCGACGCCGGTCTCGGCGTAGTAGTCGGGGAAGTCGAGAATGTCGTAGGCCAGCACCCGGCAGCCGAAGGCGCGCAGCAGCCGGCCAAGGTCCTTGCCGACGTGGCCGCAGCCGACGATGCCGAAGCAGCGTTCGGAAATCTGGCGGCCGAGGGTCTGGCGCCAGGTGCCGGCGCGGACTTCCGCGGTGACCTCGGGGACGCGGCGCAACAGCGAGATGGCGCAGGCGATCACCAGTTCCGAGACCGAGCGCTTGTTGACGCCGCCGGTCCAGCCGAGCTTGACGCCGCGCGCCGCCATGGCGGCGAGGTCGAGCATGTCGACGCCGACACCGTATTTCGAGATCACCTTGAGTCCGGGTAGGCGGTCGAGCAGGGTACTGTCGATGCGCTCCAGCGCGATCACGGCGCGTTCGGCGCCTTCCAGGAATGCTACGAGATCGTCACCGGCGAGCGCGGCTCCTTCGTCGTTGAAGCGTGCGTTCGGATAGAGCGCCACGAGTTCGGCCCTGAGCACCGGATGGCACGAGAACGACCGCGAGGTGACGGCGACGCGGTTCTCAGGCAACGGGGTTGCTCCGACCGGATGCGAGATAGTCGCGGCAGAAACCCCGGAAGGCATTGTCGTTGGCATAGACGCCCTTCTCGAGCCGCGCCTCGGCGTCGGGCAGGATCAGAGTCAACTTGCCGCCGCCGGTGTTCTTCTTGTCCTTGGAGATGGCGGCAAGAAATGGATCGAGCGGGATCGGCACGTCCTCGAAACCTTGGTAGTTGGCGGCCAGCACCGGACGCATGCGAAGGTAGTGCTCGTCCTTGCCATTGCCGATGCGCGGCGCCGCGGCGTTGGCCATGTCCATGCCGATAGTCACCGCGATGCCGTGCGGAATGGCGAACTGGGTGGCCGCCTCGATGGCGTGGCCGAAACTGTGGCCGTAGTTGAAGATGTTGCGGGCGTCGCGGTCGAACTCGTCGACTTCGATGTAGCGCTTCTTCACCTCGAGTGCCGTTTGCATGCGCTTGCGGAGAAGTGCGCGGTCGCCGGGCAGGCGGTCGAAGTCGGCGGCCATGGCGTCGAAGCTCGCCGGGCCGTCGATCGCATGGACCTTGAGGATCTCGCCGATGCCGGAACGCACGTCGCGTTCGTCGAGGGTATCGAGAAATCGGGTCGAGACCGAGATTCGCCTTGGCGGGGTAAAGGTGCCGAGGATGTTCTTGGCGCCACCGCAGTTGATCGAGCTTTTCGAGCCGATGCAGGAATCGGCCTGCGCCAAAAGCGTCGTCGGCATGAAGTGCCAATCGACACCGCGCAGCAGTGTCGCCCCCAGGAAGCAAGTGATGTCCTGGATGATGCCGCCGCCGATGGCGTAGAGGATGTGGCCGCGCCTGACCCCGTTCGCCACCAGATGCTCGACGTAGGCGGGGAAGCGCTCGAGCGACTTGTTATCTTCCCGCGCCTCGATCCGCAGCACCGAGGGATGGGCGAGCACCGCCTTCATTTGGTCGGCGTAAATTTCGGCGACCCGGGCATCGACGATGAAATGCGCGTCGGCGGGCGGGGCCGCGTCGAGTGCCGCCAGTGCGTCCTCATCGTAATGCACCCGGTATGGCCCGGTGTGGGATTGAATTTCGAGGATATCAGACACGGGTGAAGCCGCCGTCGATGGCGATGTTCTGGCCGCTGATGAAAGTGTTGTCTGGCCCCGCCAGCCAGGCGACGAACCGCGCGATCTCCTGCGGCTGGCCGAGCCGGCCGACCGGGACCTGACGCACCAGTTCGCGGATGCCGTCGTCGCCGAGCACGCGGCGCGTGAGATCCGTCTCGATGAAGCCGGGCGCCACCGAGTTCGCAAGAATGCCGTCGCCGGCAACCTCGGCGGCGAGCGCCGTGGTCATGCCGTCGAGCGCGAACTTGCTGGTGGCGTAGCTGCCCCGTTGCGCCTTGGCGATCTTTCCCCAGATCGAGCTGACGCTGACGATGCGGCCCCAGCCCTTGGCGCGCATGCCGGGCACGACGGCGCGGCAGAGCAGCATCGGTGCGGTGACGTTGACGCGCTGGATGCGCTCGAAGTCGTCGGGGTCGATCTCGGCGAATGGGCTGATGACGTTGATGCCGGCGTTGTTGACCAGGATATCGAAGCCCATGGCGCCGATACGCTCGGCGAAGGAGCGGGTCGCCTGCGCATCGTTGAAGTCGGCCTGCAGGTAGGCGCTGCCGTCCGGTCCCGCGCCGTCGGTGCCGGTGCCGGTGACGGTGACGTCGGCGTCGAGCGCCATGAAATGTTCGGCGATGGCGTGGCCGATGCCACGCGTGCCGCCGGTGATCAGCGCCTTCCGGCCAGCGAGATAAGCTTCCGCCGTCATCTAGGTCTCCCTTTAGGCGACTACGTTTCTAGCGAATCCGATGACGCGACCAAGCAACAATTCGAGCTCCTTATCAACAAAAAAACAGTCAGCTGAAAACGAGCAGGCTGCAGTTGCCGGAACAGTCTTGCGCGGATCAACGACATTCGCGGAATGCAGAAATTGTCGAAGTGAAAGTGGCTCGCGTTCAGGCGATTAGTCCGAAAGGCTCCGAACAGCCGACCGATCCCGCCAGCCGAAAGGAATTGAGGGGTCGGGTTCTTGAACGTGTAAACCTCGGACCGGCCCTCGCTCCGACGGCTGATCCATTGCATCTTCGACCATCGGAAAATCGCTCGGGCGAAGATGGTGCGCAAGCACGTTGAGCTAATAGGAATTAGCGTAGCGAGAATAGAGCATGATGATGGTAAATCCGATCAGCTTGAGTGCGCGACGGAGCCCGGCGATGCATTTGTCAGCGATCACTGCGCCGGCAGCGCCTTGGTTACCCACTTCACCGCCGCCTCGCCGGCGATCTTGTGGCCGAGCGGCGACCAGTGGCCGTCGTGGGCGAAGTGGGTCGGTTTGAAACCGGCTTGCATGAAGCCGGCGATGGGATCGATGACGTCCATGCCTCGGGCTTCGATGGCCGTGGCAATGGCCTCGCGCAAATGGTGATAGAGCGGATCGTTGTCGCGAATCTCGAAGCGCGACGGCGCGATCAGTACAGCGAAGGGCACGCCGGCAGGCACCATGCCGCGGGTATTGGCGAGTTCTTCGGCAACCGACAGGG
This sequence comes from Rhodospirillaceae bacterium, assembly GCA_038152725.1. Taxonomy (GTDB): domain Bacteria; phylum Pseudomonadota; class Alphaproteobacteria; order Rhodospirillales; family Casp-alpha2; genus TMED8. The sequence goes on along the minus strand of JAYOXJ010000022.1, from coordinate 16,309 downwards.
CCAGCGCATTGACCCGTGTGCGGTCGAAGGTCAGCTTGTAGGCATGCTCGACGTTGACCATGCCGAGCGATTCGAGCGCGCCGACGATCGGCGCGACGCGTTTCAGCGAAACCGCAACGGCGTTGTAGAGGCCCGAGTATTCGGTCAGCCATCGCTTCGCGTTTAGCAGACGATTTCTGTTATCAGCCACCGGCGCGGCGGGTGCCGCCGGGCTGCTATACTCGTCGCGGCAGTGGTATTCGCGAATGTCGTTTTCCAGGATCAGGCCGACGATCACCGCCGTGGGTTTCGCCGCCGCCGGCATGCGCGAAATCAGCGCTTGATAACCGCAGACGTCGGTGCCCGGAGACGCGATGTTGTAGGTTGGCTTTCCGCTTAGCCGGGCAATCACGCTGGAGTACATCTCGGGCTGTTCTACACCCCAGCCGAAAGCCATGGAGTCGCCGACGATCCAGATCCTTCCGTCAGCCGCCGCCATGGGCTCGGAATTTCGTAATCCGCCGTCGTTGATCTTGATGGCGACGCGGAAATCGCCGTTGTTCTGGGCGAAATATCCGTTGAAGCCGGGCCTGCCGATGGCTACGCCGGCTCGTCCAGGTTTGAATTCGGTTTCGATGAAGCGCCCGCTATAGAAATCACGCCAGTCGGGATAGACCAGGCGCACGCCGATTTCCGCCACCGCTAAGAACAGTATGCAGCCTACGATCAGGGCGACGACAACGCCCAGCGGGGAGGGGGGCTTTTCGGTGCGCGCCATCAGCTTCGCTTCCTTCCGACCACGTCGAACAGCGCGCCCTCACGGGCGATCGTGGCAATCCACGAAAGCTGAGTCACGGCGCGGCGGTAGGCGTCGCCGGGATCGGCTTGCGAGAACAGTGTCCCGGCATCCTCGCACGCGGAGCCGAGGATCGGTGGCGAGCAGTTCAGAAACGAAATATCGTTCTCGGCGAACCAGTCCATGACCTCGCCGATGGAATGCCAGGTCTCGTGCGGATTGTAGTACTGGTCGGCGATCCAGATTTCGGCCTTGCGCGCATCGGCGATGCGGTTGCGAACCACGTAGTCGATCTTAGGGCCGAACACGGAAATCAGCTTGGAGCGCAGCCAGGTCATGATTCGCGCCGGCCGGTTGTAGAGCCCGACCATGACGATGCCGCCGGGCTTGAGCTTCTTGACGATATGGGCGAAGGCCTTGCGGGCGTCGTAGGTGTGGTGCAGCACGCCGTGCGAGATGACCACGTCGTAGCTCTCGTCCTTGATCGCCAGGTCGAAGATGTTCATCTGCACGAAGGCGGATCGCGGCAGCGCGTTGCGGCGTTTGTGCTCGACCGCCAACGCGAGCGAGGCCAGTGACATGTCGATGCCGAGCACGTGGTTGTTGTTGAGCTGCAGGAAGTGGCTCAGCTGACCGGTACCGCAACCGCATTCGAGCACCATCTTGTTGTAGCCGATGGCGTCGAGCAGATCGGCCGAGAACTTGTTCTGGGTGCCCTTGTTGACCAACTCGGCAAATTCCTCGAGTCCTTCGTAGCTCGGGAACGGATTCTCCTCGTAGAACGATTTGACCCGGTTGGTGACCTCTTCGGACTGGCCGGCGGGCGGCATATAGAGTGACGGCACGCCGTTGATGAAATCGAACGCCTGGCCGGTGGCGGGACAGCGGAACCGCTCGCCTTCGAGCACCAGCGATTGCGCATCATCGCCACCCGGCACCCTCAGGGTGTCGAGAATCCTGTCCGGAATAGCGGAAATGGATGCGACGTCGGTCAAGGCGGGCCCCGCTATTGCTCGGTCTTGATCAGGATGTGGTTGCCGACGACCAGCACGTCCATCTCAGTCGCCATAAAGCAGCGGTAGGCGTCGTCGGGCGTGCACACGATCGGTTCGTCGCGCACGTTGAAACTGGTGTTGACCAGTACGCCGCAGCCGGTGCGCCGCTTAAAAGCGCTGATCAGCGCGTGGAAGCGAGGGTTGGTGGCGGCATCGACGGTCTGGATGCGGGCTGAGTAGTCGACGTGGGTGATCGCCGGCACGTCGCTCCGCTTCACCGAGAGCATATCGAAACCGCGCTTGTCGCGATCATCGGCCGACAGTTCCAGGCGGCGTTCAGGCCGGACGTCGGCGACCAGCAGCATGTAGGGGCTGTTGCCGTCGAGTTCGAAATAGTCGGCCACGTCGTCGCGCAGCACCGCCGGCGCGAACGGGCGGAAGCTTTCTCGATACTTGATTTTCAGATTCAGCATACGCTGCATCTTGGCGGAGCGCGGATCGCCCAGGATCGAGCGGTTGCCGAGCGCGCGCGGGCCGAACTCCATGCGGCCCTGGAACCAGCCGATCACTTTCTCGTCCTCGAGCGCCTCGGCGACGGCCTGCATCAACGCATCGTCGTCGAGCCAGCGGTAGGTGGCGCCGCGCGAATCCAGCGCGGCGGCGACCTCGGCATCGGTGAAACCCGGCCCGAGATAGGAGCCATGCATGGCGTCGCGGCAGGCACCGTTGCGCCGACGCGGTACGTCGCCGACCTCGTGACAGAGTGCCAGCGCGACGCCGAGCGAGCCGCCGGCGTCGCCGGCGGCGGGTTGAATCCAGATGTTTTCGAACGGCCCCTCGCGCAACAGCCGGCCGTTGGCGACGCAGTTGAGCGCGACGCCGCCGGCCAGGCAGAGATTGTTCCTGCCGGTACGCTGGTGCGCGGCGCGGCAGACGGCGAGCACCGCATCCTCGGTGACGACCTGTACCGAGCGCGCCAGATCCATGTGCATCTGCGTCACCGGCTCGTTCGACTTGCGCGGCGGCGCGCCGAACAGCTTGCTGAAGCGCGCATTGGTCATGGTCAGCCCGGTGCAGTAGTTGAAGAATTCCATGCGTAGCCGGAACGAACCGTCGTCGCGGACGTCGATCAAGTTCTCGCGGATCACGTCGACGTATTTGGGCTCGCCGTATGGCGCCATGCCCATCACCTTGTATTCGCCGTCGTTGATCTTGAAACCGAGATAATAGGTGAAGGCCGAGTAGAGCAGCCCGAGGGAATGCGGGAACCGAATTTCCTCGAGCAGGCGGATGGTGTTGCCCTCGCCCTCGCCGATGGTGGTGGTCGCCCATTCGCCGACGCCGTCCATGACGACAATGGCGGCGTCCTCGAAGGGTGACGGGTAGAAGGCGCTGGCGGCATGGGAATGATGGTGGAAACCGAAACGCAGCTTTTCCTCGTCGAAACGGCTGCCGGCAATCTCGCTCAGGTCCTTGCCGAGTGTCGACTTCTGCAGAAGCTTCGACTTCACCCACTCCGGGATCGCCCTGACGAATGACCCCAGTCCCTCCGGCGTATAGGCGAGATAGGTTTCCAGCAGCCGGTCGAAGGTGAGCAACGGCTTGTCGTAGAAGCCAACCAGGTCGACATCGCCAATGCCGACACCGGCCTCCCTCAGGCAGTATTCGATGGCGTGTTTGGGGAAGCCCTTGTCGTTCTTGTCGCGCGAGAACCGCTCCTCCTGAGCGGCGGCGATGATCTCGCCGTCGCGCGCGAGAGTCGCGGCGCTGTCGTGGTAGAACGCCGAAATCCCAAGAACTAGCATGCGTCAGAATATTGCATAGATGAAGGGTGCGATGGCCGTGCTCTTGGCGGCGATAAGCAGGGCGCCGAGCGCCAGCAGGCCGAGGATCAGCGGTGCCATCCAGAACTTGCGGTAGGTTCGCATGAACTTGAACAACTGGGAGAGGAGGGAAAGCATTTCAATCGGCCTCGGCTCGGTGCATCAGAACATGTCTGCGTAGTTTTCCTTGTCGGCGCCGCGTGTCACCGGCTGCCAGTAGGTGCGGTCGCGGGTGTCGAGGCGGCGCTGCATCGGATCGCGGCCGAACAGCCTGAAAACCAGTCCAACGGGAAGAATGAACAGATAGAAGAACAGTCCCAGCAGAATGAAGTTGTTGAAACCGCCCAACCGCTGGCCGAAGGCGCCCCACAATCGGTTGAGTGGCAGCAAAAGTCCGGGAGCGACCAATGCGACGACCAAGAATCCGGCGCCGACGGCAAAAACCCACGGCAAGACCTTGTCGAAGACCAGCCACGCAAGGCCGCCAAAAGTAGTAAGCACCACCGCGAACATCAAGCCGAAAGCGCGGTCCGTCTGGCGCGGCGGGCTGCCCGTGTCGCTCATCCGAGGTTGCCTCCGCTGGCGCGCGGCTGCGACGCCGTGTCCAGATTCCACCGATGGCTCCAGTCCGGATCGGCGCGATAGATGGCGTAGACCAGTTCCATGGTGGCGAGCGCCTCGGCAGAAGTGCCGTGGACGATCGCCGAGCCGTCCCGGATGGCGCTGGCGAACTCCGCGATCTCGTCGGCCCAGGAGGGATCGCTGTCGTAGCGTCGCAGTTCCTCGCGTGGGTCGCCGTCGCCGGGCTCATCGGCCCAGGAGATGGTCAGCGTCTCCTCGCCGTAGCTCTTTGAACCCGACAGGATGCCGCGCAGCGCCAGCGCACCGCGCTCCAGCGTCATATCGAGCTGGAACCGGTGGCGCCACTCGGTCGCCGACGAATGCAACATGGCCACCGTGCCCGAAGACGTGCGCATCAGCGCATAGGCATTGTCCTCGACGTCGTGATGCCAGAAATCGTTGGCGACGAAGCTATGGATCTCGGTGAACTCGCCGGCGAACAGCCGCATGAGGTCGACCATGTGGATGCCCTGATCGAGCAGTATGCCGCCACCGGCAATTGCCCGCTTGGTGCGCCAGTCGGAGCGGAAGTTGATGATCTTCGACTTGCCGTAGATGCCGCGCAGGTTGACGACGCGACCGAACTCGCCGGTCTCGACGATGGCCAGCGCATCACGCACCGAATCATGGTAGCGGTGATTGAAGCCGTACTTGAGCTTTCGGCCGGGATGCCGGCGCTCGCACTCGATGACGCGGCGGATGTCGGCGAGGTCGCGGCCCGGCGGCTTTTCGCAAAACACGTGGAGACCCCGCTCCAGCCCAGCCATGGTGACCTCGGCGGCGACGTCGTTCGTTAGGCAAACGAACAGGACGTCGAGATCGACCGCGAGCAGCGCGGTGTAGTCGCGGAAGAATTGGACACCGTCGTCGAACCGGCCACCCGCCTCGAACTTGCGGTCGCAGACGGCAACCACACGCATGTCGTCGCGGCGGTCGATATGCAATCGGCGGCGTTCGCCCACCACGCCGTAACCGGCGATGCCGACCCTGAGCGCATCGGCCATCAGGCGGGTACCTTCATGTAGCGCGCTGTCACCGGGTCCTCTGCCAGGCGAATCTCGGCGCGGGCGAGGTCGGCTGGCGTGTCGACGCCGATGGTCTCCATCTCGGCTATCACCAGATGGACCGCGAGATCGTGTTCGAGGACGCGCAGCATGTCGATTCCCTCGGCCATTTCCAAGGGTGTGCGAGCGAGCCGGCCGAACTGGTAGAGGAACGACTTCTTGAACCCGATGATGCCGGTCTGTTGGAACATCGGTACGTCCTGGGTGCGCACTCGGGACGGGATCGCGGAGCGCGAGAAGAAGAGAGCCCTGCCCGACGTCGACGCCGCCACCTTCACGCAGTTGGGATCGTCGTGGTCGGCGGCGGAGTTGAGCGGCGAAACCAGGTTGACCACCGGCGCCTTGGTGCGTTCGTAGGTTTCGACGATGGTGTCAATCATCTTCGGCGTGACCAGCACCTCGTCGCCCTGCACCATCAGCACCAGCGCGTCGTCGGCGAGATCGGCGGCGATCTTCCAGACCGCCTCCTCGGTGCGGTCGACGCAGCCGGGATGGGTGTTGGCGGTCATTACCGCCTCGGCGCCGTGCGCTTGCGCCGCTGCCATGATCTCGTCGTCGCAGGTGGCGATGACGACACGGCCGAGCGACGGGCTCAACCGGCAGCGGTCATGCACGTGCAATACCAGGGCGAGGCCCAGCAGCGGCTTGCCCGGATAGCGGCTCGACGCCATGCGCGCCGGTACGATGCAGATCGGCTTGTTCAAGATTTCACGTTTTGGATGGCGGCGAAGACGCTGCGCATGGCGATGATGTCGGTGGAGTACGCGATGAAGCGGAAGCCATCCTCGATCATGCGCTTCAGCGCCGCAGGGTCCGGATCGACCTGGTGGCCGCCGTAGGCTTTGCCATGTTCCTGACATGCCGCCTTGACCTTGGAAAGGGCATCGGTGAGCGCGGGATCGGTCAGCTTGCCGGCGACGCCCAGGTCGGCGGAGAGATCGTAGGGTCCGATGAACAGGGCGTCGATCTCGTCCAAGGCGGCGACGGCATCGGCATTGACCGCGCCTTTTTTGGTCTCGATCTGGGCGACCAGCACCGGTTGGAAATTGTTGAAGGTGTCCTGGAAAGTATCGCCCCAGAGATTGCCGCGGGCCAATCCGACGCCGCGCCGGCCAGCCGGCGGATAGAGCTGGTGCTGGGCGAATTGGTGGAAGGCTGCGGCGTCCTCGACGACCGGCACGATCAGGCCGTCGGCACCGGCGTCCAACAGGCGCCGGGCGAGGAACGGGTCGGCAGAGGGCAGCCGCACCATCGCTGCCGCGCCGCGGTGCTGGATCGCGGCGAAGATGCCGGCGGCATCCTCGACGCCGGCAGTACCGTGTTCCATGTCGATGGCGACCCAATCGAAGCCGCAGCTCGCGACCGCGTCGGCGACGAGCACCGAACCGGTGCCGAGCCAGCCGCCGATTGTCGGTGTGCCGGCGCGGAGCTTGGCTCTTAGATCAGCAGGCACCGTTCGCAAGCTCCCCGGACAGGGTTCGTTTCCACAGGTTCAAGTCGACCTCGGCGAACACCCGCTCGCGTGCGACGACCGCCCCGGCGGCGAGGCCGGAAAGGGCCTCGGCGAGGCCTTCGCCATCGGTCACGGGAACGCTAATCCCGGAGGGCAGAATGTCAAGCGCGAGGCGCCCGGCGGGGCGGAAACGCAGCGTCGGCAGGCCCATCACCAGGGCCTCCAGTCCGACCGTGGTTGCCGCATAGAGCACGGCCGAGACCGCCGGCTGCTCGGCCAGCGGCTTGTCGGTCGGTTGAACGTGGGCGGTCGGGCTGAACTTGAACGGCGTCATCGGGTGGTCCTTGACCACAAAGCGGCGGGCCGGAACCCGGTTCATGGCGGCGACCATCTCTTCGGCGATGGCGCCGTCGAAGGGCAGCGCCGCGAACACCGGCGCGTCGGCGCGGTGGGCAACCGCCGCCATGTTCGGCACTCGGAGCGCGCCGCCGACTGCGAGGCGGTCGGTGGACAGGCCCCATTCGGCGAGGCGTTCGAGGGTCGCCTCGCCGGTGCAGAGCACCTGGTCGGGAATGCTGGCGGAGCCGTCCGGGTTGGACGCCGGCGCGTAGTTCAACATTTGGCGGCCGATTACCGAGTGTTGGTATCCGATGGTACGCGTGCCGGCGCGCTTGGCGGCGCGGACGAAGTGCCGCTCCCAGGCATGGTTTTCCCAGGGCCAGGCGACCGCCGCCGGACGGTGCCGAGCGAGCCAGCGTTCCTGGCAGTGGCGCTGCCAGGCGATCATGGCAGCTTGGCCGCTCGCACCTTCGCGGCACCGCGCCCGATGCACCAGCCAGCGGTTCTCGCCGAAGCATTTCGGATCGGCCGGGCGCCATTTTCGGAACGGCAGCGTGGCGGCGTAAAGTGGATTGCCCCAGGCGTGCAAACTGAAACTGTGGACGCCGCTTCCGAGCTCGCGGGCGCGCGTCGGCGGGCAATCGACGTGGAGCAGCCGGAGCAGACCGGTATCGCGTTTCATCAAGTCGCCGAAGTAGCCGTCGCCGCCCTGGGCGTTGCTTGACGGATGGCCGTAGACCAGGAGCCAGCGTGCGCCGGCCGGCGCTTCATGCCGGGACCGGCCAAGTTTCAGCGCTGCGGCGAACAGCCCGACGGCGGCCTTGGTCCGCGCGGCATAACCGCGCGCGGCCATCCGCAATTCCTTCAGCCGACGGCCGGGCGCCGCGCCCCCGGTGGCGGCGGGCCCCGCCGCCCGGGGGCGGACCAGCCCGGGGGGGGGGCGGATTTCCCCCCG
>JAYOXJ010000022.1:3455-8274 GCA_038152725.1 Rhodospirillaceae bacterium | reverse complement strand
AACATCCAGGGATCGTCGCAGATTGCCAAAGTCGTGCAATCGCTCGCCGCCCATTTGTCGACCAGCCGGGTCCATGCCAGCATCAGGCCGAAATCGGAGATGTTGGCGGCGCAGGCCGGTGTGTGGGCATATCCGGCGCTGAGCTCTGTGCCCATCTCGCGGCCGATCTTGAACCAGGTCTCGGCGATGGCATCGAAGGCGGCTTCCAGCGCCTGGCCGACACCTTCTTTCCGGCATCCCTCTGCGTGCGCCGAAGGCGCACTTGCGACGGCAACCCAGTCGTCGTGGGCGCCGGCGCGGGCGGCGGTAGCTGTGGTGTGTAGCAGAACCGGCACTGCGATCAGGCCGGCCTGCGCGCGACGATCCACATATGCGAGGACAGCCCGTTCTCCTTGAGGAAGTTCTGGAACGCGGCGGCGGTCTCCGGTGTCGCGGTGTCGATCAAATTGCGGACGAAGGGATCGAGGGCGATACCGCCGGCCTCACGGTCGGCATTGCGGACGATGTCGAGATCGAGTTCGCCAGGGGTCAGGAAATTCACCAGGTCGAGGCCGCGCCGCGCCAGCAGCCGGGTGGCGCCGTCGCGGCTCAGGAAATTGAGGTGGTGCGGCGGCGACACTGCTTTGGCATGCCGGCCGAGGGTCAGGATGTCGAAGCCGGTGCCACAAAGTCCGGTGATCAGCAGGTGCCCGCCGGGTGCAACCAACTGGGTCAGTTCGTCGATGAAGCCGGCGGCGTCGAGGACATGCTCGATGACCTCGAAACAGGTGACCAGATCGGCGCCGCCCCGCCAGGCCGCATCTCCTGCGGAATCGCCGGCGAAACCCTCGAAGGTATCGAAGCCCTTGTCGCGGCACATGGCGGCGAGCGGCGCATTGGGCTCGACCGCGCCGAGCGAGCGTCCGAGCCCAGCGGCGCGGCATTCCTCAAGAAAGATGCCGGTGCCGGCGCCGACGTCGACGAGGCGCTCGACCGACGCGCCGACGCCTGCAACGAGTTCGGCGATGCGTTTGACGCGCGGGCGGAAAATCTTCTCGCGCCGTGCCTCGGCGACGGCCGGGAAAAAGGTCCCGGCCCAATAGCGCTGCGACGGGCTGTCACTATAGAAAGCGGCGAGCGGTCCGGGCGCGGGTGCGGGGTTGGCGTAGAGCGTGGCGCAGGTGCGGCAGCGAACGAAGGCGAAACCGTTCTTGTCGAACGCCGACCCGGCATCGTCGCCGCCGCAGCCGGGACAGTCGCGCGTCACGCGCTCGGCCGGATCGGCGAACAAGCGGCCGGCGTCCTCGGCGCTCAAGCGCAGGTACTCGTTCAACAGGTCTGCCGGGCGGATGTCGGCTTCGCGCATGGGCGTCAGTTGTAGGGCCGGAACACCGGTTTGACGGCCGGTCCATGCAACAGCTTTTCGTGACCTTCGTCGAGCGCGCGAGCGTAGACGGGGCGTCTCGCCTGCGCTGCCAAGAGGCCATAGTTTTCGGTGCCGAGAATGCCGGATCCGGTCATCTGCAGGATGTCCTGTCCGAAGATTGATCGGCCGGGCCGATGTCGAGAAGCGCGGCGGCAATCCGGTCTAGCGCCCATCCATCGCCATATGGTTCGAAATTCTCGCGGAACCAATCGTATGACACCGAGACGCCCGAAGGATCATCGAAATACGCCTGGAATATCTGCTTCATGGTCTCCAGGTCGCCACCGAGCAATCCCTCTTCGCGCAACCGATTCCACAGCGGCGTGTCACGGTTGACGGGATAGTACGAATAAATCGGCCGGCCAAGCGTAAGACCCTCTACCTGTACGCTGCCGGGAAGCGAGACGCCCATTGTCGCCTTGCCCAGCAGCCAGCCCGACGGACACACCTCTTTGCCCGGCTCCCCGTAGCGAACGCAAACTACCCTTGGGTCGTCGAGGATTTCACGAAATTGGGGCTCGTTCGCAAGGAAATCAAAAAATGCATTCGTGCCCTTCGGTTTGATGACCAGCGACCAGCCGTCGGCACGGCAGAGCTCGGACCACAGGACCTGCAGCAGTTGGGCAGCCACTTCGCACAGACCGAAACCGCGGCTCGGTCCGAAAAATGCGGCGATACTTCGGCCCTGTTCGGCGAATCGATCGATCTCACAGGTGACGGCATTCTCGGCCGCCTGATGGTGACTGAAGCGATGATCCATCAACATCTGGCCGGTACTCACCTGACGCATTGCCGGCATCCAGGTCGCGCAATCGGCGGCGCCCTGGTAGGTGCTGGCGGTGAGGAACAGATCGTAGCCCAGGTAACTTAGGGCGCAGCCGGGCGTGTCCATTTGCGAATGCGGCAGACGGGCGACCGCGCCGCCAAATTTTCGGAAGACGATGCCCTTGATCAGGTGCTGGGGGCCGTATTCATAGATGTCGAGGCAGTAGTCGAACCGCACGTTGAACGCGACGCGCCAGATATCCAGTGACATGTACGCGAGGTGAAGGCTGATTCTGGCAGCCTCGACCTTGCGCGGATCGGACCAGCACGTGGGCGCGGCGGCGAAGACACGACCGGTCAGAACCATTGCCGGCCACATAACCCGGTGCCACCATTCTCCCCGTGGCACGAACATGTCGCGGTCGCGAAGTACACCATGATCGCCCGGCGAATGGCCGGTGTCGGGGTCGCGTTCGTCCGTGAACGTCAGCAGGCTTTTTTCAGACGCTCCCGCATTCAGCAAAGCGTCCGTGATTCTTTGCCATCGGACCTGCGACCAGAACGGCGGCGCCACCAGCCGCGCCCGGTGCGGCTCGACCGCCGCGCGTCCGTGGCGCAACACGATCCAAGCGGACTTGGCCAGCAACGCAGCGCCCCATGCATACACGCTGACGAAATGGCGAAGCCGTTTGACGGTCGAAACGTCGGTCCGGGGGAAGGTCCGGTCCGGAAACGCGGTCGCCAGATCATGGCGGCACGCGACCTCTATCGGGTGCGAGGACATTTCGACGGCGAAGGCGCCGAAACCGTAACTCGACGGTGGGTCCGCCTGGTTGGCGATGATTCGCATGCGCAGTTCGTAGATGACATGAAAGTATTTCTTGATGACGCGCAGGCCTTCCGCGTCGTCTAGATAACGAACCAGCTCGTCGGCGAACCATGCCGCTCTCGGGCAGACGGTGAAGAAATCCTCGGTAGCTCTTAGCGACAGGCGCTCTGACGCGAAATCGAGGTCCGAGAATTTTTGCGCCGGCCAGAGTTCGCCTTGCGGGAACGGGTTGAATAACGAGTCCAATAATCGCCTCGCTCCGCGTTTTATAAAAGCCATCATGACGCTGGAGTCAGGATGTCGAAATCTGCGCTGCCGGCAATCAGGCGCGGAATTTCGCTCGGAACGCCGGCAATGCAGCCATCCGATACATGCATGAGAGTCAATTGAAAGGTCGGAATACGGGTTTAACGACAGGACCGTGAAGGTACTTTTCCCACCCTTGCTCGATTGCCTTGGAATAGGTGGAAAGCGCTTTTGTGGCCGCGTTCACGGTGATTTCAACTTCCGTGTCGGTATGCGCGAAGCACGGCGTGATATTGTTCATCATTACGCCGTTGCGGATCATCTCTTGCAGGAACAAGGTGCGGAACGGCAGTGAGTTTTCTCCCGCCGCGTCGCGGAATTCGATGTACGGGCTGCAATCGAAGCCCACCATCCGCACATAATCCTGCAAACCGGCGGCTTTGGCGGCGTCGTTGATTCCGCACACCAGCTTGTTGCCGGTGTCCCACAGATGGCAGACGACATCCTCTTCGCGGTAGACCCGCAGTGCGGCGCGCATGGCGGCCAGCGAGTGATTCTCCGCGCCATGGGTGGTCGAAATCAGAAAGACCCGCTTCTTGTCGTGACGAATCCCTCCGAGTTCCATGACGTCGCGCCGGCCGACCAAGGCGGAAACCGAGAAGCCGTTAGCGATGCCCTTGCCGAAGGTGCTGAGGTCCGGTTCGATGCCAAAATAGGTTTGCGCGCCCTGGAGGTGCCACCGAAAGCCGGTAATCATTTCGTCGATGATGAACAGTGCGCCTTCGCGTCGGCAGATCTCTTGGATCGACCGCAGGAACCCTTCCTTCGGTTCTGCGATCGTCGCCGCCTCCATGATCAGGCACGCGACCTCACCCGGATTTTCGGCGAAGATCTTTTTGACGCTGCCGAGGTCGTTGTAGGCGAACGGCAGGCTGAGCGCCTTGCCCGTGCCAGGAATGCCGTTGTCGCATGGCGTCGTGCCGATGAACCAGTCGTCGTAGGAGAAAAACGGATGGTCCTTGCAAAACGCGACTTTCTCGCGGCCGGTGAATGCGCGCGCCAGTTTTATAGCCGCTGTCGTTACCGTCGAACCGTTCTTCGCGAACTTGACCATCTCCGCGGCCGGGATCAGGTCGATCAGGTCCTGTGCCGCCTCCATTTCGATTTTTGACGGCCGGCCGAAATTGGAGCCTCGTTGTATCTGCTCGATGGCGGCGGCATTGACGGCCGCATTGCCATACCCGAGGGTCATGGTCCGAAGGCCCATTGTCCAGTCGACGTATTTGTTATCGTGGTCGTCCCAGACATAGGCCCCCTCCCCACGTTCGAGGTGCCGCGGCGCGGCCGCCGGAAACTGATCGTCGCCCTTCGAATAGGTATGGGCGCCGCCAGGGATCACGTCTTGGGGTTTGAGATTTGGCCTGTTCATATGTGGGTTCCGTTTTCCGAACTTGTTTCCGCGCGACGCAAGAGATCGAGGACCTTCTCATCCTCTTCGAAGGTGTAGGACCATTTTGTTCTGCCCTGTACCGCCGAAATGAAATCGCACATTTCGTCGATATACGGCTCTTCGG
>JAYOXJ010000022.1:0-3445 GCA_038152725.1 Rhodospirillaceae bacterium | reverse complement strand
GTCGCCAGGTCGTAAGCGTTCGCAGTTCCAGTCGGCGTCCAAATCCTCAGCACGTTTTCCATGTGGTTCCACTCGACGGTGCCGTGCGAGCAGCACAGCCGGAACACGCGAACGGCCGGCCGCGCGATGACGTCGACAACCAGGTGTCCACTTATCCGGTTCTCGAAACGAAGCAGTAACTGGTAGACGTCATCGATATCCGCGTCGAGGTCGGAAACCTTGTCCTTGAAACATGACAGTCGATCCACGGCGCCGAAAATATCCGTTAGCCAGCACAATTCGAACGGGACGATTTCGCGACAGGCGCCGGTTTCGCGTTTTGAGACATAGAAATCCTTATAGCTCTCCCACGGATGCCAGTCCGGAAGGAACTGACCGCATTGATAGGTGAAAGAAAGCGGCCTGCCGATCGCTTTATCCTTCAACAATTTTTTGATTCTGCGCGGACCTTGATTGTAGCGCAGTGTACAGGACGGCGCGCCGATGACGCCGGTTTCCGCGATGCGCCGGATGACCTCCGGCGCGCGGGCGTCGGTGACGTTGGCTTCCGTGAAAAAGGCGGTGCCACGGTCGATCGCCATCAAGCCGTAATCGAGATGCGTGTCCGGCGGCGTGGAAATGATCCAAGCGTCGACGTCGAGGCTTTGCGCTTTGGACCAGTCGGAGATCGTTTGAATGCCGTATTTCGCGCACGCCTCGTCGCACCGGTCGGCCCGCGGGTCGAACCCGGTGATGTCGGCGTATCCGAGATGCTGCAAATTGCGAACCCGACGCTTGCCCATGGAGCCGAGGCCGACGATGAGAAACTTCATAAGGACTTCCTATCGAATATCAGAAATTAGTGGTGAGGGGTGTTGGAGATCAGGAACGTTTTTCGCCGGCCGCCCGGTTTATCTCGATCAGGTCCGGATTTCGACTAAGGTATTCCATGATCGATGAAAAGCTTGCGTTCTTTCCTTCGTCGGAGACGCCGTCCAGGACCGCGGTGAAGAACGCATAATCCTCGGGGTAGTCCAGCGTCATGCGAACTTCCGGGCGGCACAGCATGTTGTCGGCTTCGACAAGCTCGGCGCACGTGAACCGTGGATCTTCCAGGAACAACTTGCCCCAGATCTCGGTATCGGCCTCCGGGCGGTTTTCACAGATCGTATCGAGCGCGGTTCGCCGCAATCCGAAGCCGGTTGCGCCAAGCGGCAGGTTACTGAAAAAGGCAAAGTCGACGGGGTTCGCGGCGGCGTATTCGATGATCCGATCAATGTGTTCGACCGAGACGAACGGATCGTCGCCATCGACGATGACCACGAAATCCAGCTTGTGGCAATGCGCCGCGTCGCGGTAGCGGAACAGCTTGTCTTCGGCACTTCCGCGGAATGAGGATGCGCCGGCGGACCGCGCGATATCGACGAGCACGTCGTCGCGCGGATCGTCCGACGTCGCCAGGACCACGACGTCCGCCTTGGTGGCCCCGGCCAAGCGCTGCAACAGGAAACCCGTCACCGTGAGGGCGCCGAGCGGTTTGAGAACCTTGCCCGGAAACCGCGTCGCCTTGTTGCGAACGGAGAGAAGAACGGCGGTTTTCATTGGCCAGGGCGGACGCTGTCGAATTCGAGGCCCTTGTCCATGGGGATGTCGTCGGTGGCGATGCGGCCGACGAAATAGTCGATGTGCACAGGGGAAGCCCCTTCGTCAGTGCGCTTGGTCGCGATGTCTTCGCGCTCGATCCGTTTACCGGCCTTTATGTCGCGCGCGGCAACGATACGCTTGCGGACGTTGCGCCGATAGAAGGCCGACGACTCGTCCAGGCCCTCGGCGTGGCGCAGTCCCATGGCCGATTCTGCCTGGCGAATTCGAGTGACCATCAACTCGAATTCGTCGGGGTTGAGGGCGGATTCGAAATCCTCGCCTTTGGCCGAGCGATCGAAGGTGATGTGCTTTTCGATGCAGGTGGCGCCGAGCGGGATGGCAAGCAGCGGCGCGATGCCCGCGAAATCCTCGTCGGCGTCAACGTGGTCGGCGAGACCAACGGGCAATCCGAATGTCTGCTGCAAGCACGAAAGGAATGCGATGTTGGTTTCGGAAATCGCCGTGGGGTAGTTCTGGTGTCCGTACAGCAAGGTAATTTTCGAGCAGTTGTTCTTGCGAAGAATACCGATGACCGTTTCCATCTCGCCGAGGGTCGCTCCGCCGACCCGCAGAAACACCGGAAGTTCGGCGCGGCCGACGTTGGCGATGAAATCGTATTCCTCGAAGCAAGCGGCCGAAAGCACCAGTGCGGCAGGCTCCAGCGTCTTTGCGAAATTGAGACTGGGTTGGTCGTTCGGCATCATGATGACGTCGAGGCCGCGGGATTTAGCATGGTCGACGATTTCGGGCCAAACGTCGAACGTCGGCAACAGCTCGCACAGGTACTCGTAGATCGGCTTGGTATCCTTGCCGGCCGACACCCGGCCGGGACCGGTACCGTAATGGCGAACCATGTAATCCGGCATGTAGGTAAGATGCATGCTCATGGCATCCGCGCCGGCATCGGCTGCGGCATCGATGATCTTTTTTGCCAGTTCGACGGAGCCGTCGTGGGAACAGGCCAATTCCGCGATGATGTAAGTCTGAGACATTCGGGTAACCCTTTCAGCCGAGATACTCATGCAATTTTACAGGGGGATTCTTTGGCCAGGCGCTATCGCACTTCGGATGGCGAAGTCGTGGCGAACGCCGCGAAACGCACCGGCCTGTCCGGACTATTCATCGGTTTGCCGTTGCATGATGGTATCGGCGAACAGGAAATCCCGTTCGATGTTGATATCGAGCGAGGCGGGAAAATCGATGATATAGGGGCAGAAATTCTCCAGGTTCACGATCGCGCCGTCGCGGGCATCCTGGCGTTCGAGAAAATCCGTACGCGATCCGAGGATGTTGCAATCGAGGGAATAGGTTGGACGCAGGTCCTGGCGCCGTTCACGGCGAAACTGGACGGGGTCGAGGACGTCGGCTGGCGTTCCCGAAGCGTTCAGAAAAAACATGAACGCGGGGTGCTCGTCTACCGGCGAGAGAGAAACCACCGAATCGAAATCCGACTCGACCAGACTGGCCAGCGATTCATCGATGTGCCGAGAGGTGCGAAATGGCGAGGTGGGTTGCAGGTAGAAAGCGATATACGGCGTCCAGCCTTCTTCCGCACGGAGAAAGTCGAGCGCATGGCGGACCACCGAAATGGCGCTCGAGGAGTCTTGCGCGAGCTCGGCTGGTCGAAGAAATGGCGTCTCGGCGCCCTGTTCCCGCCCGATCTCGGCGATCTCCGGCGAGTCGGTACTCAGTATGACGCGGTCCAGGCGGCTATGTTGCGCGGCGCGCACGGTATATTCGACCAGCGGACGTCCGGCGAGGGGGCGGATGTTTTTATTCGGAACGCCTTTCGAACCGGCTCGTGCCGGGATGATGCCAAGAG
>JAYOXJ010000021.1:0-20955 GCA_038152725.1 Rhodospirillaceae bacterium | reverse complement strand
CCAGAGGACGGCATGGAGGTCATCGTCACCGGACGGCTGACCACCTATCCGGCGCGTTCGCGGTACCAGATCGTCGTCGAGGCGTTCGAACTGGCCGGCGAAGGCGCGCTCCTCAAGTTGCTCGAGGACCGTCGCCGCAAGCTCGCCGCCGAAGGGCTGTTCGACGCCGACAGAAAACGCGAGTTGCCCTACCTCCCCGACGTCATCGGCGTCGTCACTTCGCCGACGGGCGCGGTGATCCGCGACATCCTGCATCGTCTCGCCGACCGCTTCCCGACGCGCGTGCTGGTCTGGCCGGTGCTGGTGCAGGGCGATAGCGCCGCCGAGCAGATCGCCGCCGCTATTCGCGGCTTCAACGCGCTCGGCAGTGGGAGCACAGTTCCGCGCCCGGACCTCCTCATCGTGGCCCGCGGCGGTGGCAGCCTGGAGGACCTCTGGGCCTTCAACGAGGAAGTCGTGGCGCGCGCCGCCGCCGAAAGCGAAATCCCGCTGATTTCGGCGGTCGGCCACGAGACCGACACGACTCTGATCGACTTCGCTTCCGACCGGCGCGCGCCGACCCCGACGGCGGCCGCCGAAATCGCCGTGCCGGTCAGGAACGATCTGCTTGCCGAGGTACTCGACCTGGGTGCCCGCCTGCAGGGTGCGGTCGGACGTCGCGTCGATGACGGACGCATGCGCCTGGCGGGATTGGCGCGCGGGCTTCCGGACCCGACCCGCACCATCGAGGAGAGCATCCAGCGCCTCGACGACTGGAGTGAACGGCTCTCCAACGCCCTGCAACTGGGGCTCCGGGCGCGCGGGCGCGACGTCGCCGCGCAGGCCGCCGGGCTGCGCGTACCCAACCATTTGCTTCAAGCCGGGCGTCAGACCTTGGGCGCGGAATCGCGCGCGCTCGACCGCGCCATGAGCCAGTCCTTGACCGAGAATCGCCGGCGGTTCGAGGGTGTCGGCGCGCTCTTGGAGAGCTATTCCTACCAGCGCGTGCTCGAACGCGGCTTCGCGCTGGTGACGGATGCGAAAGGCCGCACCGTCGCCTCGGTCGCGTGCGTGCGCGCCGGAGAAGACATCGGCCTCAAGCTTGCGGACGGCTCGCTCACGGCGCGCGTCACCGGTGGCGCGGCGCCGTCCACACCGAAACCCAAGCCGGCGAAGTCGTCTAAGGACGATCCGGGCCAGGGGACCTTGCTATGAGCAAGGCGCTGGCCGCTGCATTCGCGGGGGTCGCTTTGGCGACCGTGCCGGCAGAGGCCTGCGAACTGGGCCTGCCGGCGAAGGTGCAGCAAGGAAGCCTCCTCATTGGCACCGCGCCGAAGGGGACGGAGGTTGACGTCGCCGGGCGCAAGGTCCGGGTGTCGGCGGACGGCCGCTTCCTTGTCGGTGTCGGTCGCGACGAGATCAAACCGACCCATGTCGCCGCCAAGCTGCTCGATGGCCGCACGCTTGCCTGTGCCGTCGAAATCGAGAAGCGTCAGTACAAGATCCAGCGCATCGACGGCCTGCCGAAAAAGCAGGTCTCGCCCAGTGCCGAGGATATGACGCGCATCAAGGTCGAACAGCAGGCGATCAACAAGGTGCGTTGGCTGAACAGCGCCAGCGTCGATTTCCTGGCCGGCTTCCAGTGGCCGCTCACGGGCCGCATCTCGGGGGTCTACGGCTCGCAGCGCGTGCTCAACGGCGAGCCGCGCCGCCCACACCTGGGCGTCGATATCGCCGCCCCCGCCGGCACGCCGATTCTGGCACCGGCGCCTGGCACCGTGGCACTGGTGCATCCCGACATGTTCTTCACCGGCAAATCGGTGATGCTCGATCACGGCCACGGACTGACCAGTTTTTACGTCCACATGAGCGCGATTTCGGTCAAACAGGGCCAGCGTCTGGAACGCGGCCAGGAAATCGGCAAGGTGGGCCAGACCGGCCGCGCCACCGGCCCGCACCTGCACTGGGGTGTGGCACTGTTTTCGACCCAGCTTGACCCGGCGCTGCTGGCCGGGAAAATGCCGGAAGACAAAGGAAAGGCAAAGCCATGAGCCAACGTCGGATCGACCAGCACGAACAGGAAGTCATCGAACGCGGCAAGAAGGTGCTGCCGGCCGGCGGCTTCGGCAACGTCACTTTCGATGTCGTCATCGCTAGGGGCGAGGGCGGCCACGTCTGGGACGAGAGCGGCAACGAGTACATCGACTACCTGCTGGGTTCCGGTCCCATGCTGGTCGGCCATGCCCATCCCAAGGTCACGGAAGCGGTGATGGAGCAGGTCGCCAAGGGCACTACCTACTTTGCCAACAACGCCAAGGGTATCGAACTCGCCGAGGCGATCGTCGATGGCGTGCCTTGCGCCGAACAAGTGCGCTTCGTCTCGACCGGTTCGGAGGCGACCTTCTACGCCATGCGCGCGGCGCGCGCGCATATCGGCCGCGACAAGTTCCTCAAGTTCGAGGGCGGCTTTCACGGCATGAGCGATTACGCCTTGATGAGCATGGCGCCGGCCAGGCCCGGCAATTTCCCGCAGGCGCTGCCCGACACCGCCGGCATTCCGGCGAACATCGCCGACGACATGCTGATCGCGCCCTTCAACGACGCCGAGACGGCGGGCCAGCTGATCGACGAATACAAGGACGAGCTTGCCGGCGTCATCGTCGAGCCGATCCAGCGCATGATCCCGCCGAAGCCCGGCTTCCTGGCCGCGCTCCGTGCCGCCACAGCGAAAGCCGGTATTCCGCTAGTGTTCGATGAGGTCGTCACCGGCTTCCGCTTTGCCTACGGCGGCGCCCAGGAATACTACGGCGTCGAACCCGATCTCTGCGCGCTCGGCAAGGTGGTCGGTGGTGGCTACCCGTTGGCGGCGGTCGCCGGCCGCTCGGAGATCATGGCCGTGTTCGATGCCGGCCGGGCGAAACCCGGTCATGCCGTCAAGCAGGTCGGCACGCTCAGCGGTAATCCGGTCGCCGCCGCCGCCGGGCTGGCGACCCTCGCCGTGCTCCGCGAGAAGGGTGCCTATGAGCGCATCTTCAAAACTGGCAAGGCCTTGATGCAAGGCCTCGAAGCGGCCTTCGCCAAGCACGGTATCGCCGCGCGAGTGTTGGGTGAGCCGCCGATGTTCGACGTGGTGTTCAAGTCGGGCGACATTACCGACTACCGCGGTACGCTGGGCGCCGACATGGCGAAGGCGGCCAAGTTCAATCGCGAGCTGCTGGTGCGCGGCGTCTTCAAGGGCGACAGTAAATTCTACGTGTCGCTCGCGCACAGCGACGAGGACGTGGCCAAGACGCTCGATGCCTTCGATGGCGCGGCGGCCGCAATCGCGGCCTAAACCTCAGTCGTCCGGCCAGCGATTGTGGAGCCACAGCCACTGCTCGGGCGTGGCGCGGATCCAGGTTTCCAATCTGTCGTTGACCATCGCCATCAGCGTAGCGACGTCGGCGTGGCGGTCGCCCGTCGGCGTGAATTCGAGTGGCGGATCGACCTCGAAGCGGAAGCGGGCGCCGGGCAGGCGCACGACGCGGGCCGGCACCACCGGGCAGTCGAACCGGAGCGCCAGTTCGGCCAGGGCCGGCGCGGTCATGGCGTCGCGGCCGAAGAACTTGACCGGGATGCCGTCGTTCATCTTCTGGTCGACCAGGATGCCGAGATGGTTACCGTTGCGGAGCGACTTCAGGAGCTGACGCGCGCCCTCGGCGCCTTTCGGGATCAAGGCACCCTCGACCACCGCGCGGCCGCGCCGGTAGAGCCATTCGACTAGGCGGTTGTTGGCGGCGCGGTAGACCCGGTCGAGTGGCAGACCGTACTGCGTGGCGCCGAGCGATAGAATTTCCCAGTTGGCGATGTGACCGGAGAAGAAGATGCCGGGTTTGCCGTCGTCGCGCAGCAGATCGACGTATTCCAGGCCGGTGACTTCGACCCGCCCGTTCGGCTCGTAGATCTTGAGGGCGGATAGATGCGGGTATTCGCCAGCGATGCGGCCGAGGTTGTCCCACATGCCGCGGATGATCGTGGCGATCTCCCCTTCACCTTTCTCGGGGAATGCCAGCTTCAGGTTGTGCCTAGCGCGCCGGCTGATGGACAGTCTGGGGCCGACCAGGCGTGCCAACGCGCCGCCGAGCCCCGATGCCGCTTGGAACGGCAGCAGACGGAACAGCCCGTAGAGCAGCGCGGCGGCGAGCGCCGTCAGCGGATCGACGAAGAACCGCTTGAAGGGATGACGTCTAGCCTGCATTTAGCTCCCCGTCGAACAAAGGTGCCAGCAGATTGGCGAGCGCGCTGTCATCGCGCCAGCGCAATTCTATCGATAGGCGGAAGACTTCGGTGCGGAAACCCGGATTGAGCCGCACCCAATCCTTTTCGGTGGTGACCAGTCTCGCGTCCAATTGCCGGGCACGTGCTGTCAGCATGGCCGTGTCGGCGGCGCTGAAGGCATGGTGATCGGGGAAGGGGATACGGTCCGTGATATCGGCACCCGTGGCCGCAAGGGTCGCGAAGAATTTTTCCGGCCGGCCGATGCCGGCGAAGGCGACGACGCGGGAGCCGGCGAGCTTCGTGGCTTCCGGTCCATAAACGACATCGGCTGACAGCATAGGCAACCCGCGCGGGAGAAGGCTAGCGATGCCGGTCTGGTCGTCGCCGACGATGACGGCGGCCTGGGCGTGGGTGATCGCCGTCGCCAGCGGTTCGCGGAGCGGTCCGGCAGGGAGCAGCCGCCCGTTGCCGATGCCGAAACCGCCATCGAAGACGAGAATTCCGAGATCGCGCTGGAGCGTATTGTTTTGCAGGCCGTCGTCCATGACGAGAACATCGGCGCCTTCGGCGATGGCGAGCCTGGCCGTGACCGCCCGGTCGGCGCCGATCCAGGTCGGGTGGTGCGCCGTCAGCAAAAGCGCTTCGTCACCGACGTCGGCGGCGCCGTGGCGGATCGGGTCCACGCAGAGCGGGCCTTGCAGGCTGCCGCCATATCCGCGGATCAGGAAATGCGGCGTCTTTCCCATCGCGGCCAAGTTTGTGGCAATGGCCATGGCGACGGGTGTTTTGCCGCTGCCGCCGGCGGTGACGTTGCCAGCGCAGATCACCGGCACAGGAGATGGCCAAGGTTTCGGCGCTATTGTGGAACGCACTGCCACGCCGGCGCCATAGGCCCAAGCCACCGGCGCCAACAGTGCCGACTTCATGCCGCCCTTTCCGGGGCCCCAGAACACCGGCGTCCTCATCGCGCTGTTCTTTCGAGTGCGGCGCGTAGCAGCGGTTCCAAATGGCCGAGCACGTTGTCGAGCACACCTGCTTCGGCCTCGGCGACGGCAATGGCCGCATCGGCGCGGCGGCGGCAAAGGGCAGGGTCGTCCAGCAATCGGGCGACCGCGATGCCGAGTGCGCCGGCATCGCTGACGGTCTCGGCGGCGCCGGCCGCGACCAGTCGAGTCGAGACGTCGGGGAAGTTCCACATGTGCGGGCCGAACAGGATCGCGCTGCCGAGCCGCGCCGGCTCGATCGGGTTCTGACCGCCGAGATCGATCAGCGATTTGCCCATGAAACTGACCGGCGCCAGCCGGAAAAAGAGGCCGAGTTCTCCCATGGTATCGGCGATGTAGACGTCCGTCTCCCCGGTGATGCCGTCGCCACCGGCACGCCTGGCGATGCGTGCGCCCAGCGCCGCAAGTTCTTCGGCGACGGCGGCGCCGCGATCCGCATGGCGCGGCACGATCATGGTGAGAAGGCCCGGGTGGAGCTCGGCGATTCGCTTGTGCGCCTGCCAAATCAACGCTTCCTCGCCAGGGTGGGTGGAAGCGGCGAGCCAGTGCGGCCGTGAGCCGATCATCGCGCCCATTCGTTCGAACTCCCCGATGTCGGTGGGAAGCGGCGGCACCGCGAATTTGAGGTTTCCGGCGGTGACCACTTGGCCGGCGCCGAGATGGTTCAAGCGCTCTGCATCGATGTCGGCCTGCGCCAGGCAGAGCCGGAAGCTCGCCAGGATGCGTCGGGCCAGTCCGGGCCATCGCCGCCAGCGGGCGAAAGACTCGGGCGAGATGCGGCCATTGACCAGCACCATGGGGATGCCCCGCCCGGCGGCCAGCGTCGTCAGGTTCGGCCAGAACTCCGATTCCGCCCACAGCACCAGATCGGGGCGCCAGTGGTCGAGGAAGGCATTGACGTAGGTGGCGCGGTCGACCGGCACGTACTGGTGAAAGGCACCTTGCGGCAGCCGCTCGGCAAGCAGGCTGGCGGAGGTGACGGTGCCGGATGTCACCAGTACCCGAAGCTCGGGGTGTTTGGAGAGCAGCGCCTCGACCAGCGGCAGCATGGTCAGCGATTCGCCGACGCTGGCGGCGTGCACCCAAACCAGCGCAGCGTCGGGACGCGGCAATCCGGCCTGGCCCAGGCGCTCTTGAAACCGTGCCCGGTCCTCCTTGCCGCGTTCGAGACGGCGGTTCAGGTGGTGGGAGATCAGCGGCGCGGCCAGCGTCGTTGCCATGCGGTAAAGGGGCAGCAGCGCACTCATGCGGCGGCTCCGTTGGCGGCGCCGGTCTGGCCGGCCGCGGGTGCCGGCTCGACCGCCGGACGTCCACACAGCCGGTCGGCTTCGGCGGTGATGGCATTGAGGCTCAACTCGACTGCTTGGCGTGCGGTTTCCAATGCGTCGGCATCTGCATCGGGGGCGACGTGGATCGGCTCGCCCCACAGGATGACGCCGCGCGAAAACGGCCGCGCCACCAAAAAACGATCCCAGGAATTTAGGTTGCGCCCACCTGCGGCGCTGTAGGTGGCGGGAATGATCGGCGCGCCGGAAAGGCGTGCGGTGGCGACGATGCCGTCCGTCGCCCGCATTCTAGGGCCGCGCGGGCCGTCCGGGGTGATGCCGACGCAGTCGCCGCCCTTGAGGAACCGAACCATGGCGCGGAGCGCGCCGGCGCCGCCCTTGGACGAAGAGCCGCTGACGGTGTCGATGCCGAAGTGCGACACCGTATCGGCGATCAGTCGGCCGTCGCGGTGCTGCGAAATTAGCATGTGAATGGGACGGCGGCGCTGCCAGCAGTAGGGCATCATCAATAACCGTCCGTGCCAGAAGGCGAGAATAAAGGGCGTGCCGTGTTCCCAATGACGTTCGGGGATTTCGCCGCCGACGACGCGCCAACTGCCGCTGGCGTGGACCAGGCGGATGTAGAGGGCACCCAACCGGCAAGCTAAACGCCTGACCGCATCGGATTTGAGAAGCCGCTTCACCAGGGCCACGGCCGGCGGTCCCGCGTTAACCGTCCGATGCCGCCGCCAAGGCCGGCGCCGCCGCCGGTGACGGGTCTTCGGAGAATTGCAGTTCGTGGAGCTTACGGTAGAGGCCGCCGCGCGCCAGTAGCTCCGCGTGAGTGCCCTGTTCGACGATGCGGCCATGGTCGACCACGTAGATCACGTCCGCGTCCATGATCGTCGAAAGCCGATGCGCGATGACCAATGTCGTGCGGCCTTTCATCAGTTCGCTGAGTGCAGCCTGGATGTGGCGCTCGGACTCCGTATCGAGGGCAGAAGTCGCCTCATCCAGCAGCAGAATCGGTGCATCCTTCAGCATGGCGCGCGCGATGGCGAGGCGCTGGCGCTGGCCGCCCGAGAGCTTGATGCCCTGTTCGCCGACCAGGGTATCGTAGCCCTGGGGCAATTCGCAGATAAAGTCGTGCGCCGCGGCGTGGCGCGCGGCATTCTCGATCTCATCGTGGGTCGCGCCGCCCTTGCCGTAGGCGATGTTGGCGGCGACGGTGTCGTCGAACAGTGTGATCTCCTGACTGACCAGTGCGATGTTGGCGAACAGGCTCTGCATGGTGACGTCGCGAACGTCGTGGCCGTCGACGCGGATATGGCCCGCCATGACATCGTAGAAGCGCGGGATCAGGTTGAGGATCGTCGATTTGCCGGCACCCGATGGGCCGACCAGCGCCACCGTCTTGCCGGCCGCGACCGAGATCGTAACGCCGTCGAGCGCGATAGTTTCATCCGTGTAGGCGAAGCGCACATCCTCGAGCGCGATGTCGCCCTTCACACGCTCGAGCGCCACGGCGTCGGCCTTATCCGCCACTTCCGGCTTTTGGTCGAGGACAAAATAGAGCCGCTCGGCACTGGCCAGGCCCTGCTGCATGCTGGCGTTTAGTGACGCGAGACGCTTCATCGGCTCGTAGGCCATCAGGAGCGCGGTCAAGAACGAGAAAAACGCGCCGGCGGAAGTAACCTCGGAGATGACACGGCTGCCGCCGTAGATGATGACCACGAACACCGCCATGCCGCCGAGCGTTTCCATGATCGGCCGCGACACCTCGCGAGTCCGCGCCGCCTTCATGTTGAGCGAGAAGATGCGCTCGACCAGTCCGGCGATGCGGCTGCCCTCGTAGCTTTCCATGCCGTAGGCCTTGACCAGGCGGATGCCTTGGAAGGTCTGCGTCAGCACCGTGGTGAACAGGCCGAGTTCGGCCTGGGTGTTGGCGGTCACCTTGCGCATGCGCCGGCCGATCCGGACGATCGGGTAGATGGCGACGGGAAAGGCGAAGAACGACGCCAGTGCAAGCTGCCAATCCTGGTAGAACATCACGCCGACCAGGCCGATCAGGCTCAGCATGTCCTTGCCGAAACCGGTCAGGCCGTTGGAGACGGCGACCTTCATCAGATGAACGTCGAGGGTGAAGCGTGAAATCAACGAGCCGGTCGGATTGCGATGGAAAAAGCCGATATCCATGCGCGCCAGATGAGCGAACAGTTTGTTCTGCATGTCGGCGATGATACGCAGCCCGACGAAGTTCATCAGCATCGACTGGCTGTAGTTGGCGATGCCCTTGGTCAGGAAGGTGCCGATCACCAAAAGGCCGACCGGCCAAAGCATGGCCTCGTTTTTCGCCACGAAAACGTCGTCGACTATGGGCTTCATTAGGTAGGCGGAAAACGCGTTGGTGGCGGCCATCGCCGCCATACAGATGACGGCGAGGGAAATCCAGCCGATGTAGTGGCGGATGGCGTCGCGCCAAAGCCGCCCCATCAGGTAGCGCGAACTCAACGCAAACCCAGTAGTCGCGGGCGACGTGGCGTTATCGCTCAAGTTATTCCAACCCCTTCACGAATCACAGAAATGTAACACGATGGGCCGAATCAACCAATGCCGTGCGCTCGGCCTGAGTCGCCATGGCGTCACTTGCCGGCGACCGTCATGCCGTCGATGCGGAGCGTCGGCGCATTGGTGCCGAAGCGAAATTCCAGGTCGTCGGCCGGAGTCATTTCCATGAACATGGTTTTCAGGTTGCCGGCGATGGTGACCTCGCTGACCGGATCGGCAAGCTCGCCGTCCTCGATCCAGAACCCGGTGGCGCCCCGGCTGTAGTCGCCGGTGATGAGGCTGATGCCCCGGCCCATCATCTCGGTGACGTAAAAGCCGCTCTTGATGGCGCCGATCAACTCGTCGCGGCTGACATTGCCGGCCTCCAGGTGAAGGTTGGTGGTCGAGGGCGAAGGCGGCGATGAGGTGCCGCGCGAGGCATTACCGGTCGACTGCAGGCCGAGCTGCCGCGCCGAGCGGAGATCGAGCACCCAGCTCTGCAAAACGCCGTCCTTGATCAGGTCGCGTCGCTGAGTGGCGATGCCCTCCGCGTCGAACCCCTTCGAGCGCAAGCCGCGCCGGCGCAGCGGGTTATCGACGATGGTAATGGCCGCGGCCATCACCTGTTGGCCCATCTTGTCTTTCAGGAACGTCGTGCCGCGCGCCACCGCGGCACCGTTGATGGCGCCTGCCAGGTGCGACGGCAGAGACTGCGAGACGCGTGGATCGTAGACGATCGGAACCTGTGCGGTTTCCGCCTTTCGCGCGCCCAGGCGCCGGACCGCCTGCTCGCCGGCGCGTCGGCCGATTTCCTCGGCCGACGGCAGATCCTCGAAGTGGACCGTGCTGGCCCAGTCGTAGTCCCGTTCCATGGCGGTGCCGCTGCCGGCGAGCACGGCGGCGCTGACGCTGAACCCGGTGCGCACGCGCGAACGCGCAAATCCGTTGGTGGCGGCAAGTGCCACGAAGGTGCGGCTCCATCCGGCCTGGGCGCCTTCCGAGTTGCTGACGCCCTCGACGGCGAGCGCGGCTTCCTCGGCCGTCTTCGCCAATGCCGCCAGTGTCTCGGTGCCGGGCTCGGTCGGGTCGCATTCGTCGAGTTCAGGGGTGGCGCCGGCCAGCATGTCCTCGGTGGCGAGCCCGCAAAATTCGTCCTCGGGCACCACCCGCGCCATCGCCAAGGCGCGGTCGAGCAATTCGTCGAGGGCGGCAGGCGACATGTCGGAACTCGAAACCATGGCCTGGCGCTTGCCGAACAAAACCCGCAATCCGAGATCGGCGCCTTCGGCCCGTTCCAGATTCTCCGGCTGGCCCAGGCGCTGGCCGACGGAAACCGACGTGCCCTGTACGAATATGGCGTCGGCGGCGTCCGCGCCGCCCTTGCGGGCGAGCGTCATCAGGTCCTGAAGTGTCTCGAGAACCCGCGATTCGTCGTTTTCCATCTCGTCTCCTTGGTGGTGCGCCGAATTCAAGGCCCGGGGATATTTATCGTGCCGGTTCGCCGGTGCCAAGTCCGCCTCGGGTGCAGGATTAACCGATGTTCAGGAAATGCTTACAAATTCGCGATATATAAAATGACGAATTCGTTTTAAACAGGCTTTTTCCGCTGGAAAAAGACACTATATTTTGGCCCTGCAGCGAACCCGTTTGTTGCGGATACCTCTCCTGATCGACCGCAAAATTCGATGGTTGCCCCTCTTATGAACATTCTTGAGAAAAAGCTCGTTCCCAGCACCGAGCAGCGCCAGACGCTGGAATCCGCCGTCGTCCGTATGGCGGGTGACTCCGGTGACGGCATGCAGGTGACCGGCGGCCAGTTCACGCTCGCCACCGCGCTCGCCGGCAACGATCTCGCCACCTTCCCCGATTTTCCCGCCGAAATCCGGGCGCCGGCGGGCACCACGTTCGGCGTGTCGTCGTTCCAGATCAATTTCGGCTCGCGGGTCATCAAGACGGCCGGCGACAGCTTCGACGTGCTCGTCGCCATGAACCCGGCGGCGCTGAAAGTGGAATTGCCCGGCCTCAAGACCGGCGGTCTGATTCTCGTCAACAAGGGCGAATTCACCGAACGCAACCTGAGGAAGGCCGGCTACGACGCCGATCCGCTCGGCGACGGGTCGCTCGACGGCTACCGAGTCATCTCGCTCGACATCTCGCAGCTCACGATGGATGCGGTGAAGGAAACCGGGCTCGGCAAGAAGGAGGCGGAGCGCTGCAAGAATTTCTGGGCGCTCGGTTTCGTCTACTGGATGTTCGGCCGTGACCGCGCGCCCACCGTCGAATGGCTCAAGCAGAAGTTCGCCAAGGTGCCGGCCGTCGCCGAAGCCAACATCGCGGCGATGAATGCCGGCCATGCGCTGGCCGAGACGTCCGAGGCGATTGACGGGTTCCACGGCTTCGCCATCGAAAAGGCTTCGATCGAGCCCGGCCTCTACCGTACCGTCACGGGCGCGGAAGCGATGGCCTGGGGCCTTGCTGCGGGCGGCTCGCTGGCCAATTTGAAGACGGTATTCTGCTCCTATCCGATCACGCCGGCCTCGCCGGTGCTGCATTCGCTCTCGCGCATGACGCAGTTCGGCGTGACTACATTCCAGGCCGAGGACGAAATCGCCGCCATCTGCGCGGCCATCGGCGCCTCCTATACCGGCGATATGGGCGTGACCTCGAGCTCCGGCCCGGGAATCGCGCTCAAGGGCGAAGCCATTGGTCTCGCCATCAGCGTCGAGTTGCCGCTGGTCATCATCAACTCGCAGCGCGCCGGCCCCTCGACCGGCCTGCCGACCAAGACCGAACAGTCGGATCTGTTTCAGGCCGTGTACGGCCGCAACGCCGATGCGCCGCTCTGCGTGCTGGCGGCGCGCTCACCGGCAGACTGCTTCGACGTCGCCATCGAGGCGGTGCGCATCGCCACCAAGTTTATGACCCCGGTGATCGTGCTGACCGACGGCTACATCGGCAACGCCGCGGAGCCGTGGCTGATCCCGGACATCAGCAAGCTCGATTCGATCAACGTCACGTTCCGCACCGATCCCGAGGGCTTCAAGCCGTTCAAGCGCGACCCCGAGACGCTGGCCCGGGCCTGGGCCAAGCCGGGCACGCCGGGGTTGGAGCATCGCATCGGCGGTATCGAGAAGGACGCGGAAAGCGGTCATATCTCGTACGATCCGGCCAACCACCAGCGGATGACCGATCTGCGCGCCGCCAAGATCAACGGTATCGCCAAGGACGTCGCGCCGCAGCGCGTTGAATCCGGTCCTGATCGCGGACACCTCGCCGTCGTCGGCTGGGGCTCCACGTATGGGCCGATCAGCCGCGCCGTGGACAATCTCCTCGGTCAGGGCCTGGCGGTCAGTCACATCCATCTCCGCAACATTTGGCCGCTGCCCGACAACCTGGGTGAGCTGCTCGCTGGGTTCGGCAAGGTCCTGGTACCGGAAATGAACGCCGGGCAATTGGTCAAGGTACTCCGCAGTGAGTATCTGGTCGATGCCGAAGGGCTCTCCAAGGTCACCGGCCAGCCCTTCAAGATCGCCGAACTCGAAGCCGCGATCCGCGCGCGCCTGGAGGCCTGACATGAACGTCGAAACACCACCGGTTGCTTTGACCGCCAAGGACTTCGCCTCCAACCAGGAAGTGCGCTGGTGCCCGGGATGCGGTGACTACGCCATCCTTCGCGCGGTACAGAAAACGCTCTCCGATGTCGGCGCCCGGCCCGCGAACACGGTGTTCGTCTCCGGCATCGGCTGCGCGGCGCGCTTTCCGTATTACGTCGCGACCTATGGTTTCCATACCATCCATGGCCGCGCGCCGGCGTTCGCCACCGGCATCAAGCTAGCCAATCCCGAGCTCGATGTCTGGGTCATCTCCGGCGACGGCGACGCGCTCTCGATCGGCGGCAACCACCTGATCCATCTGCTCCGGCGCAACGTCGACGTACAGTTCCTGCTGTTCAACAACGAGATCTACGGCCTGACCAAGGGGCAGTATTCGCCAACCTCGCGCGCTGGCACCCGCTCGCCGTCGACGCCGACGGGCTCCGTCGATTCACCGTTGTCGGCAACCCAACTCGCGCTCGGCGCCGGTGCCCGCTTCGTTGCACGTGGTATCGACACCCAGCAGAAGGCATTGCCGGAAATCCTGGCGCGTGCCTATGCGCACAAGGGCACGTCCTTCGTTGAGATATTGCAGAATTGCGTTGTCTACAACGACGGCGTTTTCTCCGCCTTCACCGAGAAAGCCGTCGCCGAACAGCGCCAGATTTACGTGC
Source organism: Rhodospirillaceae bacterium (assembly GCA_038152725.1). Taxonomy (GTDB): domain Bacteria; phylum Pseudomonadota; class Alphaproteobacteria; order Rhodospirillales; family Casp-alpha2; genus TMED8. The sequence goes on along the minus strand of JAYOXJ010000021.1, from coordinate 7,636 downwards.
GCCATGGCGAGCCTTTGGTGTTCGGCCCCGAGGGCAAGATGGGCCTTCGGCTGAAACCCGGCAAACTCCAACTCGAAGTCGTGACCATCGGTGAGAACGGCATCGGCGCCGACGACATCCTGGTGCATGACGAAACCGACCGCGCGCTGGCGACCATGCTGGCGACGCTCGGCAACGGGCACGGCGAACACGGCGAGCCGGTCGCCGTTGGCGTGCTTTTCTGCAACCCGGCGCCCAGTTACGAGGCGCAGGTGCACGGCGTGACGCACGATGCAGGACCCGCGACGGCGGCTGAATTCAACGCTTTCCTCCGCCGCGGCAATACCTGGACCGTCGAAGGCTAGAGGTGGCGCGGCCCATGGGCGAAGCCACCTCCATCAAGGTCGCCATCATCGGGTCGGGACCGGCGGGATTCTATACCGCCGAGGCGCTGATGAACGCCTGTGACCGTTGTCAGATCGACATCATCGAGCGGCTGCCGACGCCTTACGGTCTCATTCGCGGCGGTGTCGCGCCCGACCATCAGACAACCAAGAAGGTGGCGAAGAAATTCGAGCAGACGGCGCTCAAGGAGCGTGTCCGCTATTACGGCAACGTCGAGGTCAATCGCCACGTCGGGCTCGATGAACTTCGCCAGATGTTCGATGCCGTGGTGCTCGCCATCGGCGCGCCCGGCGATCGGGTATTTTCGATCCCGGGTGCCGATAAATACGGCGTCTTCGGGTCAGCCGCTTTCGTCGGTTGGTACAATGGTCATCCGGATTTCCGCGAACTCGATCCGCAACTCGACGTCGCCGCGGCCTGCGTCGTCGGTAACGGCAACGTCGCCGTCGACTGCGCGCGCATCCTGTCGCGCTCGCCGGCCGGATTGGCGCGGACGGACCTGCCGGTGCACGTGCGCGATGCCATCGCGGCCTCGCCGTTGCGCGATATCTATCTGCTCGGCCGCCGTGGCCCGACGGACGCGAGTTTCACCAACGTCGAACTGCGCGAATTGGGTGATCTTTCCGTCACCCAGGTCGTCATCGACCCTGCCGACCTGCCGGCCGATGCCGAAGCCGCGCTCGCCGGCTACGAGGCGCGGGCGCGCCGAGTGCGCGAACGCAACCTCGCGACCCTTGGCGAATACGCCAAGGCGCCAACCGCGGACAAGCCGAAGCGCCTGCACCTCAAGTTTTACCTGAGCCCGATCGAGGTCTTGGGCGGCGACCGGGTCGAGGGGCTCCGCTGCGAGAAAACGCGGGTCGTCGATGGGCGAGCCGTCGGGACCGGAGAGACCGTCGACATTCCCTGCGGCATGATCATTGCCGCTATCGGCTACCGTGCCGACCCCATCGAGGGCGCGCCTTACGACGCGGACAAAGGTATCATACCCAATGTCGACGGCCGCGTATCCAAGGGGCTTTATGCGGTCGGCTGGATCAAGCGTGGCCCGACCGGGGTGATTTCATCCAACCGTCCGGACGGCGAGATCGTCGCCCAGCAAATCCGCGAAGATACCGGTGGCCAGGGCGACCCCGGCCGGAAAGGCCGCGAGCATCTGGAGGTTTTACTCCGCGAACGACGGCAGCGTTGGGTGAGTTTCGATGATTGGCGCCGCCTCGAGGCGCTGGAGGTTGCTGCCGCCGAAACCGGCGCGCCGCGGCGCAAATTCCTGACCATTGGCGAGATGCTGGAGGCCCTCGACGGTGGGCGGCCAGCGCAAATCCGGGAGAACTCCGATGACTGACAAGCCGAAACCGCCGCGCGCCGAGGATGGCGCCTACAGCGGCGATATGACGCCGGCCGATACGTGGAAGACCTTGTCATCAGATGCAGCGGCAGTGCTTGTTGACGTGCGCACCGATGCGGAATTCGCCTATGTCGGCGTGCCCGATCTGGCCTCGATCGGCAAGGAGACGAAGTTCGTCTCCTGGGTGCTGTTCCCGGGCGGCAACGCCAATCCGCAGTTCTTGGAGCAGCTTCGCGCCGCCGCCCCCGACACGAAGGCACCGATCTTGTTCCTTTGCCGTTCGGGCGTGCGCTCGCGATATGCCGCCGCTGCCGCGATCCAGGGCGGCTACCAGGACTGCTACAACATCCTGGAGGGTTTCGAGGGCGACAAGGACGCCGCCGGCCATCGTGGCACGGTCGGCGGCTGGAAGGTCGCAGGGCTGCCCTGGAAACAGGGCTGACGTCAGTCCGGCAGGTGCCCGGACTTGACCCACAGCGTGCAGCCGGTTTCGGTGAAAGGTGAATGGCGGCTGCCCGATGGGTTGCGCAGCCATGTGCCCTTGGGGTAGCGGCCATGTTCGTCGATCAGACATCCCTCCACGACGAAGATTTCCTCGCCGCCCGGATGATCGTGGTCGATCGATGGTGCCGCGGCGCCGAGACGCACCATCACGACCTGCTCGCCACCGAACTGATGCAGCACGGTGTATTCGGCGTCGGAGATCCCCTCCGGGCGATGCCATTCGGCTGAATTGGTGTCGATGCGCACTTCGGTCTGGTCGGCCGGATCCATCTGGCACAGCTTGACCAGGATGGTGCAGCCGTCGCGGCTCGCCGGCTTGTGGCGCGAGCCGACCGGATTGCGGACATAGGTGCCGGGGCCTAAATCGCCGGTTTCGTCAGAGAACGTGCCTTCTAGCACCAGGAATTCCTCGCCGCCGGGATGGTCGTGCGGCGGAAATTCGCTACCGGCGGCGAAACGGACGACGGAGGTGGCGCGGCCGCTTTCAGCGCCGTCACGGTCGAGCATGCGACGCTCGACACCGGGTGCCGGCGACGCGACCCAGTCGAGAGCTTCGGTCTCGATGACGGCGCGTTGCTTCAAGTCGGCATTGATCTTCATGGCCAGGTAACTCCGGGATGCAAACCGCCGTTCAAACGGCTGCCAAGGCGTTCTCCAGATCATCGAGCAGATCGTCACCATCCTCAATGCCGACCGACAGCCTGACCAGGCCGGCGGTGATGCCGAGGTGCGCCCGTGCGTCCTCGCTCAGGCGCTGGTGCGTTGTCGTCGCCGGGTGGGTAATCAGGCTCTTGGTGTCGCCGAGGTTGTTGGAGATGTCGACCAGGCTGAGTGCATTGAGGAACCGGAAGGCACCTTCTTTGCCGCCCTTGACCTCGAACGACACCATGGTGCCGCCGTCCTTCATCTGTTTTTTGGCGAGCGCGTGCTGCGGATGGCTTTCAAGGCCGGGGTATATCGTGCGCGTCACCTTGGCATGGCCGCTCAGCCATTCCGCTAGTTTGCGGGCATTGCGGCAATGGCGCTCGACCCGCAAATCGAGAGTCTCCAGCCCCTTGAGAAGGACCCAGGCGTTGAACGGGCTCATCGCCGGACCGGTGTGGCGGTAGAACGGCATCAACTGGTCTTTGGCGAAGGCATCGTCGTTGGTAAGTACGGCGCCGCCCAGCGTGCGGCCCTGGCCGTCGATGTGCTTGGTCGCCGAATACATCACCACGTCGGCGCCGAGTTCGAGCGGACGCTGCAGGACCGGCGTGGCGAAGACGTTGTCGACGACGACGCGCGCGCCCGCCGCATGAGCCATCTCTGCGACCTTGGGGAGATCGATGATCTCCAGCGTCGGGTTGGACGGCGTCTCCAGGAAGACGCAGGTGGCCGGTGTGGAGAGTGCCGCCTTCCACTGGTCGAGGTCGCTGCCGTCAACCAAGGTGAAGGTGGCGCCGAAACGCGGCAGCACTTCTTCGATGATCAATAGGCAAGAGCCGAACAGCGCGCGCGGCGCCACCACCCGTCCGCCGGCGCCGACCTGCGAGGCCAGTGCCGCGAACACGGCGGACATGCCACTCGCCGTAGCGAAGCAATGCTTGGCGCCTTCCAGCGCCGCCAGCCGGTCCTGGAACATGGTCACGGTCGGATTGCCGTAGCGCGAATAGACGTAGCGCTCCTTGTCGCCCTTGAAGGCGGCTTCGGCGTCCTCTGCCGTGCCGTAGACATACCCCGACGTGAGGTAGAGGCCCTCGGAAGTTTCGTCGAAGGCGCTTCTGGACGTGCCGCCGCGCACTAGGCGCGTCTGTGGCCGCCACGTCGGATGGTCGGAATCGTTGTTGGACATCGGGTCCCTCCATATTTCGGGGCCCCGGTTCCGTTAGCCCTAACAAAAAAAACCCCGCCCGCGCGGGGTCAGGGTTTCAGAACCGAGACCTTTTAGCGGGTTTCTTTAACGTGGCCGCAAGCCGGTCGGACAAATCACCACGTGAGTTCGATTTTATAGTGAAACCATTGGCGTGAGACAAGTCCGTTGCGAAAGCCCCTTGACGGGGGCGAGGGGATATAATATTTAACCATTGGGTTAAATGAAAAGCCAAAGCCGCCATGTCCACAGACCAGCTCAGCACCACTTTCGCCGCCCTCGCCGACCCGACTAGGCGCGCCATTCTGGATCGCCTGACGTTGGGCGACGCCACGGTGAGCGAACTGGCGGAGCCTTTCGCTATCAGCCTGCCGGCGGTCTCCAAGCACTTGAAGGTGCTGGAGCGCGCCGGCTTGATCCGCCGCAGCCGGGATGCCCGGTGGCGGCCTTGTGCACTCGATGCCGGTCCGCTTTCCGAAGCCGCCGGCTGGGTTGAGCGCTACCGCCGTTTCTGGACGTCGAGTTTCGATCGCCTCGACGACTATCTCGAAGAATTGCAACAGGGGAACCCCGATGGACGTAAGAACTGACTCCCGTACCCACGAACTGCTCATCGAACGCACGTTCAAGGCGCCGCCGGCGCTGCTGTTCAAGATGTGGACCGAACCGGAGCACATCGCGCGCTGGTGGGGATGTCCGATGATGCAGGCCAACAAGGTCCGCAACGACCTTCGGGTCGGCGGCGGCTTCCGCTCCGAAATGACGCTCGAGGACGGCGTGCTGCACACCATCTTCGGCACCTACCGGGTGATCGAGCCGCCCAAGCTGCTGTCGTTCTCGTGGACCTGGGAAAACGAGACCATGGGGCGCGGCAACGAGACGCTGGTGACGATCACGCTCACCGAGGAGGGCGAAGGCACCAAGATGACGCTCCGCCATCAGTTCTTCGAGGATGCGGAAATCTGCAACCAGCATCACGAAGGCTGGAGCACCAGCGTCGACCGTCTGGCGGGGCTGCTCGACGCCCAATGAGCACCATCTGAGTATGGCGACTGTGCATTTCACGCCACAATTGGAACGTTTCGTCCACGCGCCGGTGGTCGAGGCCGCCGGCGCGACCGTGGCGGAAGTGCTGGCAGCCGTGTTCACTGACCATCCAGCGCTCAAGTCCTATGTCGTCGACGACCAGGGCGCGGTGCGAAAGCATGTCGCCCTGTTCATCGACGGCGTCCAGATCAGGGACCGCCAGCGACTCAGCGATGCGGTGGACGCGACGAGCGAGATTTACATCTTTCAGGCATTGTCTGGCGGATAAGGAGAAAACCATGTCGGATCGGATTTACGTCGGCACACGCAAGGGGCTGTTCGAATTGGCGCGCAAGGGCGCCGGCTGGGATATCGTCGGCACGCAGTTTTTGGGTGACCCTGTCTCCGCCGTGCTGGCCAACGGCAATGCCGTGTTTGCTGCTCTCGACCTCGGCCATTTCGGCGCGCATCTCTGGCGCCGCGTCGGCAATGGCGATTGGCAAGAGGTTCAGGTGCCCGCGTTTCCGCCGAAGCCTGACGATGCCGAGGATGATCCGCATCCTTGGACCGTGGGACGCATCTGGAATCTGACGCCGGGCGGGGTCGAGGGGCGCATCTGGGCCGGCACCATGCCGGGCGGCTTGTTCCGATCCGACGACGGTGGCGAAAGCTGGCAACTCAACCAACCGCTCTGGTCGATGCCGGACCGCAAGCGTTGGTTCGGTGTGGCCGGCGGCGAGATGCCGGGTATCTCCAGCGTGCTGGTCGATCCCGTCGATGCCAACCGTGTCGTCATCGGGGTTTCCTGCGGTGGCGTTATCGGCACCAATGACGCCGGGGCGACGTGGCAGCAACTCGGCCAGGGCTTTCAAAACGAATATATGCCGCCCGACCAGCAGGGCGACCCGGTTGCCCAGGACATCCACCAGCTGGCGCAGTGCCGTACCGATCCCGACGTCGTCTGGTGTCAGCACCACAGCGGCATCTATCGCTCGGCCGATGGCGGCCGGAACTTCACGTCGATTACCACGGCAAAACCCTCGGCATTCGGTTTCGCCGTCCTCGCGCATCCAACCGATCCGGAGACCGCGTGGTTCGTACCCGCCATCAAGGACGAGAAGCGCTATCCCGTCGATGCCAAGCTGGTGGTCACCCGTACCCGCGACGGCGGCAAGAGCTTCGAGGTTTTGGACCGCGGCCTGCCTGGCCGCCACGTCTACGATCTGGTCTACCGCCATGCCTTCGCCGTCGACCAGAGTGGTGACCGGCTCGCGTTCGGCTCGACCAGCGGCGGGTTATGGATTTCTGAGGACGGCGGCGACAACTGGGCCGCGCCCGACATGCGCCTGCCGCCGGTGGCCGCCGTGCGGTTCGGTATCTAGTCGACGTCGGCCTCGTGGCGGCCGCGCTTGACCGCCTTTCGTAGCCGACGGACGCCCAACCAGATCGCCAAGGCGACAAAGGGCAGGCTGACCATGCCGACGACGTAGGGCTCGAGCGGTGAGCCGTAGCTCTTGGCACCGTGCGCGAGATAGATGATCAGGCTGACGACGTAGTAACTGATCGCCGCCACCGATAATCCTTCCACGGTTTCCTGCAGTCGCAGCTGCAAATCGGCACGCCGGTTCATCGAGGCCAGGAGATCGCGGTTTTGTTCTTCAAGCGCAACGTCGACGCGGGTGCGCAGCAGGTTGCCGGCGCGGGCGACGCGCCCGCCGAGCGCATCCAGTCGCTTGGCCAGGTTTTCGCAGGTTTCCATCGCTGGCTCGAAGCGGGTCAGCAGGAACTCGCCAGCCGGCTGGATGTCGGGTAAGCGAATCTCTCGGAGCGCTGAAACCCGCTGGCGGACGATCTCGGCATAGGCCCGCGTCGCGCTGAAGCGATAGGTGAGGTCGCCGGAGATACGCTCGCCCTCGGCAGCAAGATCTGTCAGGTCCTTCAGGAGTTCGCGCTCGTTGTGGCCGGAGTCGGGCGCGGCCAGGGTCTGCAGAATGGCCGAAAGCCGGGTTTCGGCCTGGGCCACCTGCGGCCGGGCGCTACGCGCCTGGGGCAGCGCCAGCATCGCCATCATCCGGTAGGTTTCCATCTCGGCAATCCGCTGGGTGATGCGGCCGAGCGTGGTCGGACGAAGTCCTGGCCCACCGCGCACCAGAAATCGGCTGAAACGGTCGGCGTGGACCCGGAAGTCGGTCCAAAGCCGGGCCTTGCCGTCGGCCAAGCCGCCGCCGACCAGCCGGTTATTGTCGAAGTAGCCTGCGACGGCGGCGATATCGGTATCGGAATCCGCGGTAGCCTCGACGGCGATATGGACGGCGGCAACCACGGGGCCGGGGAGGGAGCCCAGCCAATCCGCCGGCACGGCTTTGATCGCCGGCTGCTTGAACGGCACGTCGAAGATGCCCTCGGCGATGAAGGTGTAGGTGGAGAACTCCGTGTGGCGTTCCCATTTGAGCCGGAACGCGCCGAGATCGGCCATGAACAGCGCCATGCCGTCGGCCGGCGGCGCCACCTTGAAATGACTGCAG
>JAYOXJ010000020.1:14656-21115 GCA_038152725.1 Rhodospirillaceae bacterium | reverse complement strand
CGCGACCGGCCCTTGAACGCCATCGAGGGTCGCCTGCCGAACCTGAGCGAGGTGAAAGGCGGCTGCATCTTCGCGCCGCGCTGCAAGCACCGGGAGGACGCCTGCGAGGCGTCAGAGGTGCGGCCGCACCAGTTCGGCGCGGACGATGCCGGCTTCGTGCGCTGTCGGCGCTGGCAGGAATTGCCCGACTTCGGTTTCGAACGCCACCAGGATCGCGCGTTGGCCGCCGGGCGCGGCCAAGCCAAGGCCGCCATCCTGGAACTCGATGCGCTGCGCTGTTTCTACCAGCTTCGGCGCGGCATCAAGGACCTCGCGCGCGGCGGCCGGCCCAGATACGTCCATGCCGTCGACGGCATCGATCTCGAACTGGCGCCGGGAGAGACCCTCGCCATCGTCGGCGAGAGCGGCTGCGGCAAGACCACGCTCGGGCGCGCCGTCGTCGGCCTGCAGGCGGCGACGGACGGTCGCCTCGCCTTCGAGGGCAAGGCGCTCGCCGGCATGGCGCGCCAGCGCGGGCCGGAACTGCGGCGCCGGGTGCAGATCATCTTCCAGAACCCGGACGCCACGCTCAACCCGCAGAAGTCGGTCGGCGAGACGATCCGCCGGCCGCTCGAACTGTTCGGCCTGGTTCCCGGCGAGCGCCAGGAAGAGCGCGTCGCGGAACTGCTGCAGAGCGTCAATCTGCCGGCGGCCTACGCGCAGCGCTATCCGCACGAACTGTCGGGCGGCGAGAAGCAGCGCGTCGCCGTGGCGCGCGCCTTCGCCGCCGAGCCGGAACTGATCGTCTGCGACGAACCGCTGTCGGCGCTCGACGTTTCTGTACAAGCGGCGATCCTCAACCTGCTGGTCGATCTGCAGAAGAAATCCAACACGGCATACCTCTTCATTTCGCACGACCTCTCGGTGGTGCGCTACCTCTCGGACCGGGTCGCGGTGATGTACATGGGCCGGCTCTGCGAGATCGGCACGCCGGAAGAGGTGTTCGTGCCGCCCTACCATCCCTATACCGAGGCGTTGCTGTCGGCGATCTCGCTGCCCGATCCCTCGATCGAGCAGGAGACCATCCGCCTGGAAGGTCCGGTGCCGAGCCCGGTCGATCCCAAGCCGGGCTGCCGTTTCGCGTCGCGCTGCCCACGAAAGATCGGCAGTATCTGCGAGACCCAGGACCCGCCGCTGCTGAGCTTTGGCGACAACCACCGGCTCTATTGCCACATCCCGCGCGAAGAGTTGATGAAGATGCGCCCGGTGATCCGCTACGCCGGCGAGGAAAAGGCCGTCGTCTAGTCCGCGAACTGGTCGTGCAGCGCTTTTTGCACGGTCGGACGCGCCCGCATCATCTCGCGGTGCGCGTACACTTTCGGGAACCGGGACGGGTCGACGCCGTCGCCCTCCATCCATGTCGCCAGCGTGAACAAGTATGGATCGGCAATCGAATAGCTGTCGCCGACCGCGAATTGGCCGGGCAGGAACTCGCTCTCGATATAGGCGAAGCAGGCGGAAACCGTTTCCGGCACCTTCTTCTTCATGGCAAGGATCGCGTTTTCGTCATCGGCCCAGCGATTCCCGCGCATGCGATGGGCGTGGGCGACGTGCAGGGTCGACGCCAAATAGCTGTTGAACTCCTGGATCTTTGCGAACGCATACGGGTCGTTTAACGGCGCGAGTTCGGCCTGCGGAAACGTCTGCGCGATATAGGCAAGCATCGCCGGTGTCTCCGTGAGAATGCCCGACGGCGTCACCAATGTCGGGACGCGTGCCTTTGGATTGATGGCGAGATACGCCAGCGCATGATGCTCGTTGGCGGCGATATTCAGCCGATGAATGCTGAATTCGGCGCCCGCGTCTTCGAGGGCGATGTGCGAGGCCAACGAGCAGGTGTTCTGCGCATAGTATAATTTGAGCATGGTAGACCGCTTGATCAGGGAAGTTGAGCCCCGGCGTACCACAGCCAGCATCAGAGTGTCGACTGTTTCCGGCCGTTGCGGGAACCCGGCGAAATCCCTTGCCAAAATGATGGAATTCTATTAATAACTAACTGATGGTTATAGATCGATCCCAAAGGCCGGGTATCCCCAGCGACCTCAGGCGGGTCCACCGCTCGCTGGTTCTGCGCAACGTCTTCGCCGGGCCGAACGGTTCGCGCACCCAACTGGCCGAGGCCACCGGCCTATCGAGCATGGCCATCACCCGCATCATCCGCGAATTGATCGAGGCCGGACTGGTCGAGGAGACCGGCAAGCGCAACCGCAAGGGCAATCCCGGCCGGCGCCAGACCGATCTCGGCATCTGCCCCGCCGGCGCCTACGTCGTCGGCGTCGTCATTTCCGCCTTCGGCCACGAGGTCGCGCTGTTCGACGCCACCGGCGAACGGCTGGCGCGCCGCGAGATGTCGTTCCTGTCGATCCGCACCGCCGACGAAGCCGTCGAGGTCGCCTCCTCGACCATCCTGGCGATCATCGAGGCGGCCGGCGTCGATCGCCGGCGCGTGCTCGGCATCGGCATCGCCATCGCCGCCTTCGTCAAGACCGCGACGGGCACCGTCACGCGCGCGCCCTATCTCGGCTGGCAGGAGGTCGAACTCGGTGAGCGCATCCGCGAACGCACCAACCTGCCGGTCACCGTCGAGAACATCGCTGATACCATCAACATGGCCGAACAGGCCACGGGCGAGTCCGTCGACATCGACGACGTGTTCCTGGCGCACCAGAGCGTCACCTGTGGCGCCAGCTACACGCACCAGGGCCGGCTGGTCCGGGGCGCCAACTTCTCGGCCGGCCAGATCGGCCACCTGCCGGTCGGCGAGAGCCCGTTGGTGTGTTCGTGCGGCGACACCAAATGCTTCAATTCCCACGCGTCCGGCTGGTCGGTGCTGGCGCACCTCGGCCGCATCGATTCGCGCCGCTTCGAGACCGGCAAGATCGAGAGCTACGCCAAGGCGCTGGCCCGTCTGGTCGAGGAGAACCCCGGCCGCGGCACGCCCGAGGGCGAAGCGCTCTACCGTGCCGGCCAGCAGCTCGGCCGCACGCTGCAGGACGTGGCGCTGATCATCGATCCGCAGGCCATCGTGTTGGCCGGCAAATTGTCCGAGGCCTCGGCCTACGTCGACGGCTGCAAGGACGCCTGGCGCGAAGCGCCGGCCAAGCACGGCTACACATCGCCGAAACTCATCGTCGGGCGCGTCCCGGCGATTCGCGCCGCCGGATACCTGGCGCTCGACGCCTATCTCTATTCACCACGCCTCGACATCGACGCATTGATGCAGGGCGGCAGCTCCGCGAGGCAGGCGGCGATGTAATGACAGGGGTTTCGGGGGGGGAGGCGCCGTGGCCGGCCGTCGATATGCTCAGGCGGGCCGTGGCCATCGTGCTGTCGGTTTTCAGTATCTATACCGCGTGTTTCGGCGTGCTCTCGGACATGCTGCAGCGGAGTTTCCATCTGGCGCTGGTGATTGTCCTGATCTTCGCCGCGCATGGCGCATTGACCAGGCGCTCGTCGCCGCGATTCCAGGTCATCGTCGATACCATCCTGATGGCCGTCGGCTTCGCCGTCCTGGTCTATCACATCGTCTTTTTCGATGAAGTCGCCGGCCGCTGGGGCGAACTGACCGAGACCGAGTTCTGGCTCGGCACCGTCTGCGTCGCCGTCCTGCTCGAGGCGACGCGCCGGGTGATCGGCTGGCCGATCGTCATCCTGGCGCTGATATTCCTCGCCTACGCCTTCGTCGGGCCATACCTGCCGGGGCTGCTCTATCACCGGGGCTACTCGCTGGAGCGCGTCGTCGCGCACCTCTACCTCGGCGGCGGCGGCATCTTCGGCACGCCGCTCGGCGTCAGCGCCACCTTCGTCGTGATGATCGTCATCTTCGGCGCCATGCTTGAGCGCTCGGGTGCGGGCAAGGTGCTGATGGACATCGCCACCGGCGCCACCGGCAAGTCGCGCGGCGGTCCGGCGAAAGCCGCCGTCGTCGGCAGCAGCCTGATGGGCATGATCTCCGGCACGGCGGTGGCAAACGTGCTGACCACCGGCACCATCTCGATCCCGCTGATGAAGCGCAACGGCTACCAGGCGCATGTCGCCGGCGCCGTCGAAGCGGTCGCCTCCACGGGCGGCCAACTGATGCCGCCGGTGATGGGTGCCGCCGCCTTCATCATGGCCGACCTGACCGAGCGGCCGTATCTGGAAATCGCCAAGGCGGCGATCCTGCCGTCGTTCCTGTATTACATGGTGCTGTTCATGGTGGTCCATCTCGAGGCCGTCAAACGCAACATTCCCGTCCTTTCCGGCGAGGACCTGCCGAGCATCCGCGCGACGTTACTCGGCGGCGGGCACTTGCTGTTGTCGCTGGCCGTCTTCGCCTGGATGCTGATCGCCGGCTATTCGGTGATGTATGCGTCGTTCTGGGCCATCGTCGCCACACTGGTCGCCAGCTACGCCAAACGCACCACATGGCTGACCCCGAAGGAACTGCTCGCCAGCTTCGTCGACGGCGCCATGGCCGTGCTGCCGGTCGCCGCCGCTTGTGCCACCGCCGGCATCATCATCGGCGTCATCACGCTGACCGGACTCGGCCTCAAGTTCTCTTCGCTGATCATCGCGGTTGCCGGCGACAATCTGGTGATTGCCCTGATCCTGACGCTGATCGCCTCGCTGGTGCTCGGCATGGGGCTGCCGACGGCGGCCGCCTACATTCTGGTCTCGACCCTGGTCGCGCCGGCGCTGGTGAAACTCGGCGTCGATCTTTTGGCGGCGCATCTCTTCTGCTTCTACGGCGCCATGCTCTCCGCCATCACGCCGCCGGTGGCGATGGCGGCCTACGCCGCCGCAGGCCTGGCGCAGGCCAATCCGTTCCGTATCGCCGTCACCGCCGTCAGGTTCGGCATCGCCGCCTTCATCGTGCCGTTCTTCTTCGTCATGAACCCGGCGCTGATTGGGGTCGGCGACATCGCCACTATCGCCATGGCGGCCGTCACCGCGACCGTCGGTTCGGTCGCCATCGCCGCCGCCGTCCAGGGCTGGATGCTGGTCCGCATGTCGGTGGTCGAGCGCATCGTCGTCTTCTCCGGCGGCCTGATGCTGACGGCGCCGGAAATCAAGAGCGACCTCGCAGGCGCCGCGATGGTGGCGGCCTGCGTCGCCTACCAGTGGTACCGGCGCAAGGGCGGCGCGCAAGGCCATGCCTGAATGGGCACCCCGAAATGACGACACGCACGAAACAATAGCCGCGCCCTGACGGCGCGGCCAATGAGACAAGGCCCGGAAACGGCGTGAACGCCGACGATCACCCGGGCCGGAGACGCGAACTCGATTAAACCGTGGAGGAATGAAATTACCATCCGACACCAACTCAAGACCCTCGCCTTCGTCACCGCGGCATTTGCCGCGGCAACCGGCATGCCGACCGCCAACGCCAAGACGCCGGTCTCGATCGGCTCGTGCCCGGTCGGCTGTACCGCTTACACCTGGGCTGCCGGCATCGCCGACGTCATCAACAAGAACGTCAAGGACGTGCAGGCCACCGCCGAGGAAACCAAAGGTTACGTCGACAACGTCAAGCTGATGAGCAAGGGCGAGATGGAGGCCGGCATGGCGAACTCGCTCTCCGCCTACAGCGCGTTCAAGGGCGAAGGACCGTTCAAGGACGCCAAGCCGGGCGGCGTCGTCAGCTGGCTCTCGATCGCCCCGATGGCGGTACACATCATCGCGCTCAAGGACGGCTCGGTGAAAACCGTCGCCGACCTCAAAGGCAAGCGCATCGGCATGGGCCAGCCCGGCGGCACCTCGATGCTCGACGCCGAGGCCCTGGTCGCCAGCCTCGGCCTGAAACCGGGCAAGGACTTCAAGGATTTCCGCGTTCGCCTCGGCAACATGGTCGACATGCTGAGTGACGGCAACCTCGACGCCGCGATCTGGAACGGCAGCTTCCCGCTGCCGCCGGTGATCAAGCTCGGCGCCCAGCGCGAGGTCAGCTTGATTCCCGTCCCAGAGGCCGTCTTCAAGCAGGTCCAGGCCAAGTTCCCGCCCTATTTCCAGCTCAACATTCCGGCCAATACCTACAAGGGGATTGCCGCCCCGACGCCGACCTACGGGCTCGGCAACGCGCTGGTGATCGGCGCCAAGGTGCCGGAACCGCTGGTCTACGATATGACCAAGGCGATCATGACCAACCTCGAGAAGCTGAAGGGCGTGCACCCGGCGTTGGGCCGCATCACCAAGGCAAGCGTGCTCAACGGCTTTGCCGCCCCGCTGCATCCGGGCGCGCTTCGCTACTACCGCGAGATCGGCGTCCCCGGCATCGAGGACTTCGTCAAGCGCACGGCCGGCAAGTAGCCCCCGCCCCGCACCCGAGGCCGGCAGCGGTCTCGGGTGCGGGCATCTATCCACGACACAAACAATTCCGACTGACGGGTAACGCGCATGACATCTGGGATCGGGGCGTTCGGCGCCGGCAAGCGGCCGAAC
>JAYOXJ010000020.1:1901-14646 GCA_038152725.1 Rhodospirillaceae bacterium | reverse complement strand
GCCGAACATCATCTTCATCATGACCGATCAGCAGCGCTTCGATTCGATCGCCGCACTCGGCGCCGGCTGGATGCGCACGCCGAACCTCGACCGGCTGGTGCGCGAAGGCGTCTCCTTCAACAACTGTTTCGTCAACTCGCCGGTCTGCGTCACCGCACGGGCCAGCCTGTTCGCCGGCAAGTACCCGCACAAGACCGGCGTGTTCCATAATTTTCAGCCGTGGGAACCGACCTGGGTGAAGTGGCTGGCCGACGCCGGCTATCACTGCGTCAACATCGGCAAGATGCACATCAATCCCTATCAGGCGATGGGCGGTTTCCATCAGCGCTTCGTCGTCGAGAACAAGGACCGGCCTCTGTTCCTGGACGAGCACGCCCGTGCCTTCTACGACGAGTGGGACAAGGCGCTCAAATCGCACAACATCGTCAAGCCGTCGCGCTACAACCGCTACGCCAAGGACCCGGACGCCTACGAAAAGGCCCTCGGCTGCTTCCTCTGGGAGGACGACGAACAGCTGCACTCCGACTTCTTCGTCGGCAACACCGCCAAGTGGTGGCTCGACGACCGCAAGGCGGAGACGCCGCTGTTCCTGCAGATCGGTTTCCCCGGGCCGCACCCACCCTACGACCCCTCGGCCCGGTATCTCGCCATGTACGAAAACGCCGACATCCCGGTGCCGGAGCTGACCGAAGCGGAACTGGCGCGCCAGCCGAAGGCACAGGAAGCGCTGCGCCAGAACATGATCGACTTTAATTTCGACTCGGTCCGTTGGAAACGACTGCCGTCGCAGGACGATCTGCTCAAGATTCGCCGGCATTACGCCGCCAACGTCACCATGATCGACGACAAGATCGGCGAACTGATCGCCACGCTCGAAGCCAAGGGTTACTTGGAGAATACCATCGTCATCTTCACGTCGGACCACGCCGACGCGCTCGGCGATCACGGCCATATCCAGAAGTGGACCATGTACGACACCGTGCTCCGCGTACCGTTGATCTTCTGGGCGCCCGGCATGGGCCTCAAGCCGGCCAGTGTCGATACGCCGATGGAGCTGATGGACGTGGCGCCGACCATCCTGGAGGCCTGCGGCATCGAGGTGCCCGGCGACTGGGATGCGCAGTCACTGTGGCCGACGCTGATCGACGGTACGCCGCCCGGCGACGGTGTCGTCTATTCAGAGCTCGCCCGCGACCACATCCAGACCGGCGCCGCGTTCATCGTCATGCGCCGGGACAAGGATTGGAAGATCGTTTGGTACGCCGGCGAGGACGACGGCGAGCTATACGACCTCCGCGCCGATCCGGAGGAACGCGACAATTTGTGGTTCGACCCGCGCCATGCCGAGCGCCGCGACAAATGGATCGACGAAATCAAGGACCGTGCCGTATTGGGCATGCTGAAGGGCCGCCAGGTCCAACTGCCCAAGCCGCAACAACCGATGCCGACCAAGGCCGAACAGGGCCGCAAGCAACCCGGCAAATAAGAGGAACCGAGAGATGACCGCACCAAACATCCTGCTCATACAGGCCGACCAGATGGCCGGCCCGGCGCTCCCCATGTACGGCCACAAGGTGGTCAAGACGCCGCATCTGCAGCGCCTCGCCGACAACGGCACCACCTTCCTGAATGCCTACAGCAACAACCCGGTTTGCGCGCCGTCGCGGTTCTCGATGATGTCGGGGCAGCTGTCGTCGCGCATCGGCGCCTACGACAACGCGTCGGAGTTTCCGGCCTCGGTGCCGACCTTCGCACACTATCTCCGCGACTTGGGCTACAAGACCTGCCTCAGCGGCAAGATGCACTTCGTCGGCCCCGACCAGCTGCACGGCTTCGAGGCGCGGCTGACCACCGACATCTATCCCTCCGACTTCGGCTGGACGTCGGACTGGAGCCAGACCGATTTTCCGTTCGCGCCCTCGGTGATGAGCCTGCGCGGCGTCGTCGAGGCCGGGCTCTGCAAGCGTTCCCTGCAGCTCGATTACGACGAGGAGGTCGCTTTCACCTCGGTGAAGAAGATCTACGACTACGCGCGCGACCGCGACGAACGGCCGTTCTTCCTGACCGCCTCGTTCACCCACCCACACAACCCGTTCACCATCACCCAGGAATACTGGGACCGCTACGACCATGCCGATATCGACCTGCCGTCGGTGCCCTACATCCCGTTCGAGAAACGCGACCCGTGGAGCCAGCGCTACTACTACCTGATCCGCCAGGACGAACACCACGTCAGCGACGAGCAGATCCGCGTCGCGCGGCACGCTTACTACGCCATGATCAGCTACGTGGACGACCAGGTCGGCAAGCTGATGAAGGCGCTCGAAGACACCGGCCAGGCGGAAAACACCGTCGTCTTCTTCACCGCCGACCACGGCGACATGATGGGCGAGCGCGGCATGTGGTACAAATTCAACCCCTATGAGTGGTCGGTGCGGGTGCCGATGATCGTTTCCCAGCCGGGCGCCAAGAAGGGCCACGTCGAGAAGCGCGGCGTCTCGCTGGTCGATCTGCTGCCGACCTTCCTCGACATGGCGACCGGCGGCAAGCCGCCTCGGCTGATCGACCCGGTCGACGGTCACTCCATGGTCAAGCTGCTGCAGGGCAACGACCCCGATTGGCAGGACGACGTGATGATGGAGTTCACCGGCGAGGGCCTTTATTCGCCGGCGCTGATGTTCAGGAAGGACGGTTTCAAGTACGTCTACTGCGCCGACGATCCGGGGATGCTCTACGACCTTGACAACGACCCGAAGGAACTCAACAACCTCTGCGGCGATCCTAAATACGCCGACTTCGAGAAGTCGATGCTGGCCGAGATCCTCAAGCGCTGGGACCCGGTCGGGCTCAAGGAAAAGATCATCCAGAGCCAGCAACGGCGCCTTTACATCCAGAAGGTGCTGCTGAAGGGCAACCGCGCGCCCTGGGACTACCAGCCCTATCGCGACGCCTCGAAGGAGTTCGTCCGCAGCGCCGCCGATACCAACACCACCATGACCAAGGGCCTGGCGCGCTTCCCGTACATGGAGCCGGTGGCGCCGGACACGCCCCGGAAGTAGGCGTCCCGGAAGTAGACGTCCAGCCCGGCGGCGGCGCCTACACCGGCTGGTAGGGCGGGAAGCTGTCGGGGTCGATGACCTGGGTGACGAAGCGGTCCATCTGCGGCTGGTAGGCCTCCCACAGGAACCGCAGTTCCGCCAGGGGGTCGCGGTCGAACTCGACCCGCAAGTCGACGTAGGGGAAGTCCTGCTCGTGCACCACCAGGAGCGCCGCCGACTTGACCTGCTTCAACTCGCCACCGGCGGCGAGGCCGGCCTCCAGCCCCTGCAAAAGGCGCTCAGCCAGGTGCGACTTCGGCACGCCTAAGAAAGCGTCGATCATCGCCTGCGGCACCTTGTCGTTGCGGATGATGTTGCCGATGGCGCAGCAGCCGTCGGCCTCGGCGGCGGCATGGATCGAGGTGATCTTGTCGCCGTGGTGGAAGGCGGTGTTGCCGTTGCGGTCGATGACCGCAAGCTGGCGCCAGCCGATGGTCGGGTTGTCGGCGACCAGCCCGGCGATGACTTCCTTCGCGCTCAAGCCCTGGTCGAGCAACTGAATGCCCTTGGGACCCAATCGGTTGTCGGTGCGGTTTTGGGTCAGTACGGCCCCGACCCCGGCCTTTGCATAGGGGCAGCGCGTGCCGACGTTCATGTTCGACGTGGTGACGGCGGCGCCGAACATGCCGGTGCGGCGGCACATGCCAACGAGCGAAAAAGTCATGCCATTCCTCCGAGGGGGGATCGTTGCAAGATTGAAGAAAGCCGGATCCGGTTTCCGGTGTTATATTATCGCTCCCGGAACCGAGACGCATCAGGAAACGAACCATGACAATCAGCCGAACGATCGCCGCCTGGATGGCGGCCCCCCGCCCGCTCGCAGAGGGCGAAGCGCTCAGGCTGGCCAGGAACGCCATGATCGACATCGTCGGCTGTATGATCGCCGGTGCCGCGGACTTGCCGACCCGGCGCACGCTCGATGCGGTCCGGGACGTGGGGACGGGGCCGGCCTCCGTCGTCGGGGACGACATCATGCTGGCGGCGCCGCTCGCCGCCCTGGTCAACGGCACGGCGGCACACGCCCTCGATTTCGACGACAACTACCACGGTGTCTCGGGCCACGCGACGGCGGTCCTGGCGCCTGCGCTGCTGGCGCTCGCCGAAGAACGCAAGCTCGGCGGCCGAGCCGTGCTCGATGCCTATATCGCCGGCCTGGAAGCCATGCTGGTGGTCGGCTCCGGCGTCAACATCGCGCACTATCAGAAAGGCTGGCACACCACCTCGACCATCGGCGTCATCGGTGCGGCGGCGGCGGCGGCAAGGCTCGCCGGCCTCGACGCCGACGGCGTGCTGCGGGCCATGAGCCTGGCGTTCAGCCATGCGTCGGGCTCGAAATTGCAGTTCGGCACCATGGCCAAGCCGTTCCATGCCGGCATGGCGGCCAAGAACGCGCTGATGGCGGCGCGTTACGCCGGCGCGGGCCTGAGCGCCGTCGAGGAACCGCTGGAAGGGCCATGGAGCTTCCGCGATCTCTATATCGGTGAAGACGCGTCACCCGGCTACGATGCCGCCGCCGAGCTGCTCGGGCCCCCGCTCGCCATCGAGCGCTTCGGCCTCAAGGTCAAGGTGCATCCGGACTGCGCCAGCACGCATTGCGCCGTCGACGGCGTGCTCGGCCTGATGGCCGACAACGGCCTCAAGGCCCAAGACGTCGAACGCATCGACGTGCAGGTCAACACGATCAGTTTCGACAACCTGATGTTCCCAGCACCCGTGAGCGAGATGGAGGCGCGCTTCTCCATGGAATACGCAATTGCGCTGGCGGTCGTCAAAGGCCGGCTCAAGCTCGCCGACTTCCGCGCCGATGGCATATTCGACCCTGACGTGCGTGCGTGGCTGCCACGGGTCGCCATGATCGAAAGCCCGGCCGACGCGCCGCTCCCGGCCGTCCCCAACGGTCGCGAGCCGGCCAAGGTGACCCTGCACACGACCGATGGCCGCAGCTTCGAGCGCTTCGTCCAATACGCCAAGGGCGTACTGCAGAACCCGCTCGCCGACGTGGAGATGTGGTCGAAGTTCGACGACTGCACCGAAGGCGCCATGAGCAAGGGCGACGCCACCGAAGTGCGCGCCGCCCTTGAGCGTTTCGAGGCGATCTCCGACGTATCGGAGCTTATGCGGCTGTTGCGGGCCGCCGGCTAGCCTAGTCCTGGATCACCGCGTCGGCGTCGATCTCGACCAGGATGTTGGGCTTGGCGAAACCGTCGACGACGAGGCCGGTCTGACACGGGTAGACGCCCTTCAGATGCTGGCCGATGACGTTGTAGATGGCCTCGCGATGCGCGCGGTGCTGGATGTAGACGCCGAGCTTGCAGATGTCCTCGGCCTTGGACCCGGCCTCCTGCAGCAACGCCTTGATGTTCTTCATCGCCTGGTCGGCCTGCGCCGCCGGGTCGCCCTCGCCGACGAAGTTGCCGTTGAGATCGGAGCCGGTCTGGCCGCGCAGATAGACGCGGTCGCCCGCCCGCACCGCCTTGCAAAACCGGCTGCCCAGGTTCTGCAGGCCCTTGTAGGCGTCGTCGGTGTGGAACTTGTGGAAGCGCTGGTGCGGCGTGCCCTTGGAAAGGGTCACCGCCATGTCGATCTCGAACAGGATTTCGGGCCTGGCGAAACCGCGCATGATCAGGCCGGTCGAGCACGGGTGCGTGTCGCCGAAGTACTTGCCGATCATCTGGTAGACAGGCTCACGGTAGGCGCGGTCGTAGATGTAGATGCGCGTCTTGCAGACGTCGGCGATGCTGGAACCGGCCTCTTCGAGCAGTTCGATGGCGTTCTTCATCGATTGCTCGGCCTGGGCGGCGGCGTCCTCGGGCCTAAAGCCGGTGCCGTACATCTTGGAACCGTCGAGTTCGCAGCCGGTCTGGCCACGCAGGTAGATCTCGTCGCCGGTATTGATGACCATGCAGGAATCGCGATTGATCGAGGACTGGCCGAACCAGTCGCGGGTGTTGAGGAGCCGGAACTTCTTGTGGCCGCCCTCGCCCGGAATCACCGCTTCCAGGTCGATCTCGACCTTCATCTCGGGCATGGCGAGGCCCTTGACGATCAAGCCGGTGGCAACCGTCGGGTTGCCGCGAAGCGCGTTGCCGACAGCGTTGTAGACGCCCGTCCGGTAGGCCGGATCGGTGAGATACGTGGTCACCTTGCAGACGTGATCGAGGCTCGATCCGGCCTCCTCGAGCAAAACCTTGGCGTTCTCCATGGCCTGTTCGGCCTGGGCGGCGGCGTCGTTCGGGTCGACCATCTTCTGGTTGAGATCGAGGCCGGTCTGGCCGCGCATGAAGATGCGGTTGCCGGCCTTGACCAGCATGCACACGTCGTTGTTGAGTTTTCCACCTGGGTAGACGTCACGCGTGTTGAATTTCCGAAAGCGTTCCAGTTTCATTTCGGTGTCGTCCTTTTCAAATTTTAAGCAATGTGCGATGACGGTATCACGCCCGGTTAAGGCGTGAAAGTTCCCCGCGAGCGTTTGATCCCGCCATGCGCCTACAACATGTGAATTCAGGTCCGGCCCTCAAGGCCATGCTGATCATGCTCGGCTTCATCGGGCCGTTTGCGCTGCAGATCTTCCTGCCCTCGGTGCCGGGACTGATCGACGAATTCAGCGTCGACCACGCCACCGTGCAGCTCACCATCAGCCTCTATCTCGCCACCTTCGCCGTGGCGCAGCTCTGCCTGGGGCCGCTTTCGGACCGCTTCGGCCGGCGCCGGGTGATCCTCGCCGGTGTCGCCACCTACGTGGTGGCGCCGGTGATCTGCGCCAATGCCGCCAGCATCGAGGCACTCGCCGCCGGGCGCATGCTGCAGGCGGTCGGCGCCTGTGCCGGCTTGATGTTCTCCCGCGTCGTGGCGCGCGACCTCTATGGCCGCGACATGGGCGCGGCGATGATCGGCTTCATCACCATGTCGACGGCCCTGATGGGTGCGGCGACGCCGCTGCTCGGCGGCTGGATCGACGTCACCTTCGGCTGGCGGATCAGCTTCTGGCTCGCCGCCGTCTTCGGCGCGGTGGTTTTGACCGTCACTTATCTGTGGTTCCCCGAGACCCATCCGGGCGGGCGCGGCACGAGCATCCTGGCGACCTTCGTCGATGGGCGCCGGCTGCTGCGCTCGCCGATGTTCCTGGGCTACGCCTGCCATGGCATGTGCACGCTCTCGGCCTGGTACGCCATGGTCGCCGGCCTGCCTTTCGCCATGGTCGATGCCCTAAAGCAATCGCCGACCGCCTTCGGCGCCTACTTTCCGCTGCTGTCGCTGGGTTACATGGCTGGCAACCTGCTGACGTCGCGCATCGCCGCCAGCTGGGGCATCCACCGCATGCTCAACGTCGGCATCGCGCTGGCGCTGCTGGCCTGTCCGCTGATGCTGGCCTGGTGCCTGGTGCTGGGGCCGTCGCCGCTGGCGCTGTTCCTGCCGATGGGGCTGATCTCGCTCGGCCATGGGCTCAGCCAGCCGGCCGCCACGTCGGCGGCGATCGGCGTGATCCCGACGCTTGCCGGCAGCGCCGCCGGCTTCATGGGTTTCGGCCAATGGATGGTGGCCGCGGCCACCACCCAGGTGGTCGGCGCGCTGCAGAACGCCACGGTGTGGCCAACGGTGATCGTGGTCGTCGGTTTCACCGTGCTGTCGGCGCTCGCCTACCTGTTCGGCCGCCACGCCGAGCGCCGCAGCCTGGACTCCGGGGCCGCAAGCGCTTCATAATCCAATCGACCGGGACAGGAGCGCGGCCATGGCCAACCAACAACAAAAAGAAGACGCCAACGGACTGCTGATCACCGGCGCCACGGTACTGACCCAGAATGCCGGCCGCGACATCATCCGTGACGGCGCCGTCGCCATCCAGGGCGACCGCATCGTAGGCGTCGGGCCAACGGCCGAGCTGACCCAGCGCTTCCTCGAGTTCGAACGCCTCGACGCCGCCGGCAAGGCCGTCATGCCGGGGCTGATGAATTCCCACACCCACGCCGTGCTGCTGGTGCTGCGCGGCACCGTCGAGGACATGACCGGCGACGCCATCTTCGGCTACATGACGCCGATCTCCTTCGCCATGACCGACGACGAGCGCCGCGCCGTCGCAAGGCTCGGTTGCCTGGAGGCGATCCGCTCGGGCACCACCGCCCTGGTCGAACCGTTCCGTTTTCTCACCGGCTACGGCGGCGGCATGGTCGAGAGCGGGCTCAGGCTGTGGTTCGGAGAGAACTGCGCCGACGCGCTGACGTTGAAGATCCGTCACGGCATTTACGAGCACGACCGTACCTTCGGCGAAGCCTTCCTCGAACGCACCCATGCCATGATCGAGAAGTTCCACGGTCTCGACGGCGGCCGTGTGCAATGCCAGATCTCGGCGCATGCGCCGGATGTCTGTTCGCCCTGGCTGCTCGGCGAGTTGAACGCGCTGGCCGAAAAGCATTCGCTCACCCGCACGGTGCATCTGGCGCAGAGCCCGGGCGAGGTGAAACAGATCCGCGCCGCCTACGACCGCACGCCCGCCGAGTACCTCCGCGACAACGACTGGCTCGGCGCCGACGTGGTGGCGGCGCACTGGACCTACTGCACCGACGCCGACATCGATCTCCTGGCCGAACACAAGGTGACGATGGTGCACTGCCCGGCCAACAGCTCGCGCCGCGGCGTCCACAAGGTCCGCATCGGCCGCATCCTGGACGCCGGCGTCAACGTGGTGTTCGGCACCGACAACATGACCGAGGACATGTTCCAGGCGATGCAGATCGGCTCCATCGTCCATCGCGGCCGGTTGGGCGGCAAGGCCGAGGGCGGCGGCGGCGACCCGCAGCCGCAGGATATCCTCGACATCGTGACCAAGAACGGCGCGGCGGCCATCGGCCGCGACGGCGATTTGGGCTCGCTCGAGCCCGGCAAGAAGGCAGACCTCGTTATCCTCGATCTCAACCACGCCAGCATCCGCCCGATCATCAACCTGGTCTCCAGCCTGGTCCACTACGGCACGCCCGGCATCGTCGAGTCGGTGATGGTCGACGGCCGTTTCGTCATGAAGGACGGCGACGTTTTGAGCATGGACGAGGACGCTGTCATCGCCGAAGCCCAGGCCGCCACGGTCGCCGCCTGGCACCGTCTGCACGAAACCTCGGGAGACATCAAACTGCCGCCCGGCCTGACCTAAAGGAGCGAATACATGCCCCGCGAATGCGAAGAACTTTACCTGCCCGGCGTGCTTTACCGCCGCACCCCCATTGGCGATAGCGTTCCGCTGGTTTTCGACATCCCGCGCAGCGGCAACGAGTATCCGCAGGAATTCCATTCCCCGGCACCGTTCGATGCGGTCAGGCGCTCGGTCTCCATGTACGTCGAGGAACTCTATGCCCTCGCGCCCGAGGCCGGCGCGACCTGGCTCTATGCCCTCTTTCCCAACGTCTACATCGACGCCAACCGCCACGAACTCGACGTCGACCCGGCCTATCTCGACGGTGAATGGCCGGAGCCGCTGGAGACCTCCGACAAGTCGCTCCGCGGCATGGGACTGATCCCGCGGGTCTGCGGCAAGGGCGACGTCGCCCTGCAGACGGGCCCGATCACCGTCGCCGATCTGCGCCATCGCCTCGACAACTACTACTGGCCCTATCACGGCACGCTCGCCGAGTTGCTGTCCGAGTTCGGCGAACGTTTCGGCATCGCCTTTCACGTCAGCTGCCATTCCATGTCGAGCGTTGGCGGCAAGGCCGTGCCCGACCCCGGACGCAAGCGCTCTGACTTCGATATCGGCACGCGGGACGGCACCACGACCATGCCGGAGTTCGCCGACGCCGTGCTCGAATGCCTCAGGGGCTTCGGCTACGAAGCCACCTTGAACGAACACTTCGCCGGCGCCGAGTCGGTGCGTAAGCACGGCAATCCGGCGGCCGGCGTGCATAGCCTACAGATCGAGATCAACCGCGGCATGTATATGGACGAGGACAGCTACTACCGCGCCGATCGGTTCGAGACCATCCAGGGGCACCTGGGCGAACTCGCCAAGCACTTGGCCCAATTCGCCCGCCAGCGGAGCCGTTGAGCCATGGATGCCCGTAGCCAGTTGATCGATTGGATCGAGGCCGACCGCGACAAGCTGGTCGGCTTCTTCAGCGGATTCCTCGCCAAGGCGTCGCCGAACCCGCCCGGCGACACCCGCGAGGCGACCCAATACATCGCCGACTACCTCAAGGCCGAGGGCGTCGATTGCACCATCGTCGCACCGCAGGCCGAGATGCCGAACGTACTCGCGGTGGCGAAAGGCAGCGGCCCCGGCCGCCACCTGGTGCTGAACGGCCATATCGACGTCTTTCCGGTCGGCGAGAATAAGACCTGGACGCATGGGCCGTGGTCGGGTGACGTTGCCGACGGTGCGCTCTGGGGCCGCGGCGCTTCGGACATGAAGTGCGGCACCTCTGCCTCGATCCTGACCTTCATCTATCTATCGCGCCTCGCCGCCCATTGGCCGGGCAAGCTGGTGCTCACCGCCGTCTCCGACGAAGAGACCGGCGGCAAGTGGGGCACGCGCTATCTCCTCGACAACCACGCCGAGGACTGCGTCGGCGATTGCGTCTTGAATGCCGAGCCGAGCGGGCTTTCATCGATCCGTTTCGCCGAGAAGGGCACGCTCAGGCTCACCTTCGCGGTCGACACGCCCGGCGCGCACGGCGCCTATCCGCACCGCAGCGCCAACGCCAACCATATCGCGGCGCGGCTGATCCTGGACCTGGAGCAACTGAACGACATGCCCGTCGACATGCCGGCCGAAATGGCCGAGGTGCTCGGCCGGCCGGAAGTACGCGCCTGCATGGATACGGTGATGGGCAAAGGCGCGGCCGATGTCGCGACCCGCGTCACCATGAGCATCGGCGTCATCCGGGGCGGGCTCAAGGTCAACATGATGCCGGGGCACTGCCGCGTCGAGGCGGACATCCGCCTTCCCTTCGGCGTGGTGCGCGATGACGTGCTGGCGCGCATCGACGGCATCCTGAAGGGCTATCCCGAGGTCAAGCTGAGCGTTCAGGAGGCCGCTTCCAATCCAGCTTCGGCGAGCGATCCGAGCCATCCGATGATGGCGATCCTGAAGCGCGTCATCGCCGAGACCAGCGACCACCGGCCGAAAGGCATCGCCGGAATCGGCGCCACCGACTGCAAGTTCTTCCGCTACAAGAACGTGCCGGCCTTCGTTTACGGACCGTCGCCGGAGACCATGTCGATGCCGGACGAGCATGTGCCGATCGAGGATTTCCTACACGTACTCAGAACCCACTCGCTCGCCGCCTACGACTACCTCACCGGCGCCGAAGCCTAAGCGCCCGGCAAGCGCCCGGCGGAGGCGACGGTGTTCGAGACCAGACGCGCCACCGCCATGGCGCCGAGGCCGGCGGGGTCGCGCTCCGGCACCATCTCGACGAAATCGGCGCCAACGATGTTGGCCTTCTTCGAGACCCCGAGAATGATTTCCATCACCTGGGCATAAGTGAGCCCGCCGAAGGCCGGCAGCACCACGCCCGGCACCACGGATGGATCGAGGCCGTCGACGTCGACGGCGAGGACAACGTTGGCGCCTTCCGGCACGGCGGCGACGGCGGGGCCGAGGCCACGGCCGTGCACTTCGCGGGCGAAGAAGAAATCGACGCCCCATTCGCGCGCCGCGTCGAGATCGGCCTGGCGTGCCGAGCCCGGGCCGCGCCCGCCGACCTGGACGATGCCGGTAACATTGGCGAACTCGGAACAGCGCCGCATGGTGGAGGAGAAGCCGAACCGTTCGCCGTCGACCTCGTCGCGCCAATCGATATGCGCGTCGATCTGCACGACGACCACGGGCATGCGTTCGGAGATCGCCTCGATGAACGGGATCGGCACGGAATCGTCACCGCCGATGACGACCGGCACGGTGCCGGCATCGAGGATGGCCCGCGTCGCCGCACCGATGGCGGCACGGTTGGCGGCGCCGTCAGTGAGACTACCGCCGGTATCGCCGCAATCGAACACCCGCTTGCCGCCGAACACCGGTTTCATGGTGTCGAGATCGAGCTGGTCGGGATTGGAACTGTACCAGGAAAGCGCTGTCCGGATCGCCGGCGGCGCGTTTCCCGCGTGGCTGGGCACGCCCGGCTTGTAGGGCGAGCCGTGACAGGCGCTGAAGATCGCCACGTCGGCATCGGCGAGGTCTTCCAACCGGCGGAACGGCAGGCCGCAAAAGGTCTTCTCGGGCTCGATCATATACTCAATCCTTCAGCGCGCGGCAGCCATCGGTTCCGTCCCAACTATAATTCGCACCCGGCGATGCGGCGACCGACAAATTCGACTTTCCGGCGGCCGGCTGCCGATCTTGATGCGACGGATGAATTATGGTCCGCTGCAACCGATACGACATAAGGACTGAACTTGATGGACGACAAGAAAGGGCTGCGACGCGGCCTGACCAGCTATGGCGACGAGGAGTTTTCCCTCTACCTGCGGACGGCCTTCATCAAGGCCGCCGGTTATTCGGACGATGCGCTCGGCCTGCGGGTCGTCGGCATCGTCGACACCGGCTCGGGGTTCAATCCGTGCCATGCCAACGCGCCGCAGTTGATCGAGGCGGTCAAGCGCGGCGTCATGCTGGCCGGCGGCCTGCCGATCCCGTTCCCGACCATATCGCTACACGAGTCGTT
>JAYOXJ010000020.1:0-1891 GCA_038152725.1 Rhodospirillaceae bacterium | reverse complement strand
ACCTGATGTCGATGGACACCGAGGAGATGCTGCGCGCCCTGCCTTTGGATGCCTGCGTATTGATCGGCGGCTGCGACAAGACCGTGCCGGCACAGTTGATGGCGGCGGCGAGCGCCGACATCCCGGCGATCTCTCTCGTCACCGGTCCGATGCTGTCGGGCACGCACAAGGAAGAACGCGTCGGCGCCTGCACCGACTGCCGGCGCTTCTGGGGTGAGTACCGCGGCGGCCGCATCGACCGCGCCGAGATCGACGAGGTCACCAACCGCCTGGTGCCGACCGGCGGCACCTGCGGCGTCATGGGCACCGCATCGACCATGGCCTGCATGACCGAGGCCATGGGCATGATGCTACCGGGCGGCGCCACCGTCCCGGCGGTCTACGCCGATAGGCTGCGCCACGCGGAAGCCACCGGGCGCCAGGCCATGGCGCTGGCCGAAAGTGGGCTCAAGCCGTCGCGCATCATGACGCCCGCCGCCATCGGCAACGCGCTCCGCGTGCTGCTGGCATTGGGCGGATCGACCAACGGCATCGTGCACACGGCGGCGATCGCCGGCCGGCTCGGCATCGAACTCGACCTCGCCGCCTTCGATGCCATCGGCCGAGACACGCCGGTGCTGGTCGATCTCAAACCGAGTGGAAAGTTCTACATGGACGACCTGCACAAGGCCGGCGGCATGGCGCCGGTGCTGCGCGCGCTGTCGCCGTTGCTCGATCTCGACTGCATGACGGTGACCGGCCGCACGCTCGGCGAAAACATCGCCGACATGCCGGCTGCATTTCCGCAAGACGTCGTGCGGCCGCTCGACAACCCCATCCACAAGGGCGGCAGCATCGCGTTTCTCACCGGCAACCTGGCCGGCGACGGCGCCATCATCAAGCAATCGGCCTGTTCGCCCGAGCTTTTGACCCATAGCGGGCGAGCGATCGTATTCGACTCGCTCGAAGACCTGGCCGAACGCATCGACAGCGACGATCTCGACGTCACGGCGGACGACGTGCTGGTGCTCCGCAACGCCGGGCCCGTCGGCGCGCCGGGCATGCCGGAGGCCGGCTACATCCCGATCCCACGCAAGATCGCACGCCAGGGCGTCAAGGACATAGTGCGCATTTCCGACTGCCGGATGAGCGGCACCGCGTTCGGCACCATCATCCTGCACGCGACGCCCGAGGCGGCGGCCGGCGGGCCGCTGGCGCTGGTCAAAACCGGCGATACCATCACCCTCGACGTGCCGGCGCGGAAACTCACGCTCGACATCGACGCAGCCGAAATGGAAGCGCGCCGCGCCGCCTGGCGCCCGCCCGCGCGGCCGGAGGGCGAACGCGGCTACCGCAAGCTCTTCATCGATCACGTGATGCAGGCCGGCGACGGCGCCGATTTCGATTTCCTGACCAAGCGCCCGTTCACGGCGAAAACGCCCTAAGCGGGAGGTGGTGCGGGCACGTTCGCCGAACTGGTGACGTGCGGCGGATTGACCTATGATTTCCCCTGCGCGCGGGCAATAGTCCGTGCCGCGACGGGGGGGCAATCGACATGAGTTACATTCTCGCCATCGACCAGGGAACCACGTCTTCGCGGGCTTTGGTGATCGGGTCCGATTTCACCGTCGCCGCGCTCGAAAGCGTCGCCTTTCAGACCCGCGATCTGTGGGCGGCGATGCAGAAGGATTGGAAAATGAAGGAGGACGGCGCCGTGCTGCGTGTCGACGGCGGCATGACCGCCAGCGACTGGACCATGCAGTGCCTCGCCGACACCCTGGGCATTCCCGTCGACCGGCCGAAGATGACCGAGACAACGGCGCTCGGCGCCGCCTGGCTGGCCGGCAGGCAGGCCAGTGTCTAGCCCCCTCGTTAAGTACCACCTGTCTGTAGAGTCTCTGGCACGGGTGCT
>JAYOXJ010000019.1:10742-23008 GCA_038152725.1 Rhodospirillaceae bacterium | reverse complement strand
CCACTTGCGCGAGGTGCCGATCAGTTCAACGGATGTTGGAGCGTTCGATTTCATAGTTACCTTGACGCTTTTGCTTCTCCTAAGCACTATGCATGGATCATTATACGAAATCAATCGTCTTACATAGTGAGACGCAGGGAGGGTCAACGAAGCCGTGGCGAGAAGTCGGAATAAACCCCGTTTGTCGCGTGTTCTCGTCGCCAATCGCGGCGAAATCGCGCTGCGCGCACTCAGATCCTGCAAGACTTTAGGGCTTGAGACCGTATCCGTCCACTCGGAGGAGGACCGTTCGCAGCCGCATGCCTGGCTAGCTGACAAGAGTGTGTGCATCGGGCCGGCGCCGAGCGCCAAGAGTTACCTGCGTGGCGACGCACTTTTGCACATCGCGCTGGCCACCGGTTGCGACGGCATCTATCCCGGCTACGGGTTTCTTTCCGAAAACGCCAAGTTCGCCGAGGCTTGCGAAACGGAAGGCGTGCAGTTCATCGGCCCCGCCGCCGACACCATCCGAGACATGGGCGACAAGGCCAAGGCGCGTGAAGTCGCCCAGCGCTTCGGCGTGCCGGTGGTGCCGGGCTCGGAGGCTGCATTCACCGATGCGGCGGCTGCGGAAGCCGCCAGCCATGCCGTCGGTTTTCCGCTGCTTTTGAAGGCGCGGGCCGGCGGCGGCGGGCGCGGCATGCGCGTGGTCGAGCGCGCGGAGATGTTCAAGGAGGCGTTTCGCGGCGCCAGCGTCGAGGCGGAGAGCGCCTTCGCCGACGGCGCGCTCTACATGGAACGCTTCTTCACCAAAGTGCGCCACATCGAGGTGCAGGTGTTCGGCGACGGCAAGGGCGGCGCGCTGGCCCTGGGCGAGCGCGACTGTTCGGTGCAGCGCCGCCACCAGAAGCTGATCGAGGAGGCGCCCTCGCCGGCGGTCGATGCCAAGACGCGGAAAAAACTGATCGACGCGGCGACGTCGCTGACCAAGGGCATCAAATACGCCGGCGCCGGCACCATCGAGTTCATCCTCGATCCGGCGACGTCGGAATTCTACTTCATCGAAATGAACACCCGCATCCAGGTCGAGCATCCGGTGACCGAGGCGCTGGTCGGCATCGATCTGGTGGCGCTGCAGTTCAAGATCGCCGCCGGTGAGGGGCTGCCCAAGCTGGATCCGAAGTCGCGGCCCGGCGGCCATGCCATCGAGTTCCGCATCAACGCCGAGGACTGGGCGAACGGCTTCACGCCGACGCCGGGCCGGCTCACGCGCTGGCGCCCGCCGGCGGGCCCGGGCGTGCGCTTCGACAGCGCCGCCTACGAGGGCTATTGGGTGCCGCCCTACTACGATTCGATGATCGGCAAGCTGATCGTGCACGGCGCCGACCGCGACGACGTGCTGGCGCGTGCTCGCGCGGCGCTCGACCGTTTCGATGTCGAAGGGGTCTCGACCACCATCGGCTTCCATCGGCGCCTAATCGATCACCCGGATTTCCTGGCGGGCCGGGTCCATACCCGCTGGGTCGACGATATCGGCATGAAGGAGTTGGCGTGATGGCACGTAAAATCCGCCTGATCGACGTCACCATCCGTGACGGTCACCAGTGTCTTTGGGCGACACGCATGACCACCGGCATGATGAAGGAGATCGCGCCCAAGCTCGACCGCGCCGGTTTCGAGGCCATCGACCTGGTCGGCGGCGCCGTGTTCGACGTCGCCGTGCGATATCTGCGCGAGGACCCGTGGGAGCGCATGCGCATCCTCAACAGTTGGGTCACCGAAACGCCGCTGATCCTGCATCATCGCGGCCAGAGCCTGTTTACGTTCGAGTTCTTTCCCGACGATATCGTCGAATTGACGGCGGAGCGGTTTGCCGCCAACGGCATGCGCTATCACACCGTCTATGACGCGCTCAACGACATCCGCAACCTGGAAATCCCGATCCGTGCCGCCCGCGCGCTCGGCGTCTACACGGTGCCGGGCCTGGTGTTCACCGAAAGCCCGGTGCATACCGACGCCTACTACGCCAAGAAGGCCAAGGAACTGGTCGCCATCGGTGTCGATGCGGTGTTTCTCAAGGACGCCAGTGGGCTCTTGCGGCCCGAACGCATCGCCACGCTGGTGCCGGCGATCAAGAAGGCGATCGGCAAGCTGCCGTTGCAGATCCACACTCACTGTCTCTCGGGCCTCGCACCTTATGTGGTGCTGCAGGCGGTCGAGCACGGCGTCGACGTGGTGCATACCGCGACCTCGCCGCTCGGCAACGGCGCTTCGCACCCGCCGACGGAGCTGTTCACCCGCAACTGCCGGCGCCGTGGTTACGACGTCGACATCGACCTGGCGCCCATCGAGGAGGCGGCCGAACTGATCCGCTACATCGCCGAGCGCGAGGACAAGCCGATCGGCACGCCCAACGAATACGACGAGTTTCATTTCCACCACCAGGTCGCCGGCGGCATGATCTCGAACCTGCGCTACCAGCTCGAGACCGTCGGCCTCGAGGACCGCATCGAGGACATCCTGGAAGAGGCCGGGCGGGTGCGTGCCGATCTCGGCTATCCCATCGTGGTCAGTCCGTTCGCCCAGTACATCGTGACGCAGGCGGTGCTCAATGTCATGGCCATGGACCAGGGCAAGGAGCGCTTCTCAGCGGTGCCGGACGAGGTTCGGCTCTACGTGCGGGGCGGCTACGGCGAGATCGCCGGAAAGATCGACCCCAACCTCTACGACCGCATCACCAAGGGCGCGAAGCCGATTACCGAGCGCCCCGGCGCGCTGGTCGAGCCCGCAATCAAGCGGCTCCGCAAGGCGCGCGGGCCCTTCGTCAGCGACGACGACCTGCTGCTCGCCGCCTACTACGACGACAAGCAGTACTCGGCGCTCAAGGCAGCGGGGCCGATCAACACCGACTATCCGCTGATGGAGACGCCGCTGCTGACGCTGGTGAAGGAGATTTCCCAGCGCAAGTCGATCAAGAGCTTTCAGTTCAGCCAGACCGCTTCGAATTAGCATTCAAGGAATCCGGATATGACCAAACCCTGCATCATCACCTGTGCCATCACCGGCGCACTGCCGACCAAGGCGGAGAACCCTGCCGTGCCGGTGACGCCGTCGGAGCAGATCGAATCGACCCACCAGGCCTTCGATGCCGGCGCCTCGCTGGTGCATATCCATGTCCGCAACGACGACCAGACGCCGAGTTCGGACCCCGACAAGTACGCCGCCGTGCAGGAGGGCGTGAAGAAGCACTGCCCCGGCATGATCGTGCAGTTCTCAACCGGTGGGCGCGGCCGCGACCAGGCCAAGCGCGGCGCCATGCTGCACCACCGCCCGGACATGGCGTCGCTGGCGACGGGCTCGGTCAACTTCCCGCGCGGTATTTACGAAAACCCGCCCGACTTCGTCGATGGTCTGGCGACCACCATGCTCGAATACGGCATCAAGCCGGAGATCGAAATCTTCGACGTCGCCATGCTCTACAACGCCGCCAACCTGGTGAAGCGCGGGCTCCTGAAGGCGCCGGTGCACGTGCAGTTCGTGCTCGGCATTCCGAACGCGCTGCCGGCCAGGCGCTCTTTGCTGGAATTCCTGATCTCCGAATTCGAGGACGTGCTGCCCGGCGGCACCTGGACGGCGGCCGGCATCGCGCGCCATCAGTTCGAGGTCAACCAGTGGTGCCTGGAACTGGGCGGGCATTGCCGCACCGGCCTCGAGGACAACGTCAAGATCGAGAAGGATCGCCTCGCCGCGTCCAACGCCGAACTGGTCAAGAAGGTGGCTGATGCCGCCGCCGGTTTCGGCCGTCACGTCGCCAGCGCCGCCGAGGCGCGTTCGCTGTTGGGATTGGCTGCTGCTTAAGGGCAGAAGCGAACGACCTACTTTGCTTCCATCAGCGTGGTAGCCTCGCCGAGCAATTGCGACGAGCGTTCGCCCCATGACTTCATCACTACGAATTCGGCGTCGGTGAACCCGAGGTCGCGTGCGAGTTCGGAGATCATCTCCGATTCCGCGCCCGGCACGGCGTTGTCGCCATAGGCGAGGATGAGGATTTCCAGCATCACCGCGACGCGCACCTCGCGAGTGTCGAAAACGTGCAGCCGGGCTTCCTCGTGCAGTTCCTGCGGTGTCACCGGGATCTTGGTGCGGAGCCCGTTCGAAAGCTCGTCCAGGAGGTCGCTCTCGCGCTTGGAAACGCTGTGGTCGGAGACCACGAGATGGTGAGCGAGCACAAAAAGCGCGCGCTTCTGGTCGTCGTTCAAGATACGCAGAAACATCAATACCTCCAGGTCACTGCGGTTCGGCTGCCGCGACCGCTGCCCGGCAACTTTGCAGTGTGCCGCCGCGTCCGTCAACGTAGGCGACCTCGAGAAACGTGTGTTCGGCCAGGCTCTGGCCGACGGCGACCACTTCCTTGCCGTCGCGCTCGAACTCGCGGTGCGCTTCGGTGTGGACCGAGGAATTGTCGGCGCCGGTATCGAGTTTGGCCTTGATCGCGAAACCTTGCGGCAACAGCAAGGCGTCCTCGAGATACCCGAACACCGGCGGGTGGCCGTCGCCGGCCGTCGCCAGGGCGGGTGCCAAAACCAACGGCAGCACCAACGTCAATATCCGCGGCAATGCGGTCAATGTTGCCAGTCCGCTCATAGCCAGCGCCATTTCCTGAACAGCCATATCTCGATCACGCCGATTACCAGCATGATCCCGCACACCGCCAGGAACGCCCAGTCGGTCTCGGCGCCGGGGACACCCTTGACATTGATGCCAAGCAGTCCGGTCAGGAACGACAATGGCAACATGATCGCAGCGACCACGGTGAGCAGATACATGGTGCGGTTGGTCTTCTCCGACAAGATGGCGATCAGCTCGTCTTTCAACAGCACGGCGCGCTCGCGCACCTCGTCCAGTTCCTCGACGTGGCGCAGTAGCCTGTCGGCAACCTCGCGCAGCTCCATCTTGGCGCGCGGCGGCAGCCACGGCTGCGCTTCGGTGGCGAGACGGGCGAGGACTTCGCGTTGCGGCGCCAGATAGCGGCGCAGCAGGATGGCTTGGTGGCGGAAGCCATAGACGCCTTCGCGCACGGCGGCTGGGCTGAGCGTGCCGATATCATCCTCCAGAGCGTCGACGCCGTCATGCAAGTCGCCGATGACCGGTCCCATGCGTTCGACCAGAAGCCCCGCGACCTGGGCGAGAAAGTCGCCGGCGCCGGTCGCGCCATGACCTTTTTCCAAATGCTCGCGCATGGTGACGATGGCCATCAGCCGCCTGCGTTGGACGGTGACAATGAGGTGTTCGCTGCACCACATACGGAGCCCGACCATGTCTTCCGGCACGGCGCCGGGGTTGAGATTGACGCCACGCAGGATGACCAGCAGGCTGGGGCCCTCGGCGAAGGCGCGCGGCCGTGTTTCGGCCGCCAGCAGCGCTTCGGCGATCACTGGGTCGACGCCGCTTTCGGTCTGGATCCATTTGGCCGCATCGGGCGAATCCTGTTCGAGATGCACCCAGAGCACGCCGTCCCCGGGTTTCCAGGCCCGCACGCCGGACCAGTCGAGCAGGCGACCGCCGCCTTCGCCATCGAGAACGTAGGCGGCAACAAGGCCGTCAACGGCCTGGATTACGGGCATGGTTCCGGCCATGTTCGTGCCTCCCGGTCGTTATCGATCTCACAATACTATGACAGCCGTCCGCGTACGGCCAATTGAAACCCGAGGCGGCGGTGCAATCGATCAGGCGGAGGCCAGGCTGGCGACGTAGCGAAGTCCCTGGATGGCGGTGCTGAAGCGCTCGCCCTCGGCACTTTCCAGATGCACGACGAAAACCGGGCGCGGAAACACCCTGGCACCCTCGACCAGGTGGAGCTGGCCGTCCTTGAGCAGCGGCCGCACCAGCCGGAGCGGCAGGTATGCGACGCCGCCGTTGGCGAGGATGTGCTGCAACGCCAGCGGGCCGTAGGTGACAGACAGGATCGGTGGCGCACGGTCGGGGAAGGCGTCGGCGTGCTCGATGCGGAACTCGGGGCCCCAATCGACATAGACGTAGTCCTCGCCGTAGGGGCCGGTGGTCGCCGGGTCGGTCGAGACCAGCACCAATTCCTCCTCCATCAGCTTGTCGATGACGAGGCCGGTGCGGTGCTGCGGCGTATAGGTGACGGCGATCTCCAACAGCCCGTCGATGAGCTGGCGCATCAGGTAGCCGGACGAGCCGACATCGGCGCTGATGGCGAGGTCGGGGACGGCGGTGCGGATCCAGGGAATCCATTGCACCAGCAAATGCTCCCACAGCGCGAACTCGGCGCCGATGGTCAGCACCCGGACGAAGTCGTCGGGCAGACCGACATCGTGGCGGGCCTGCTCCCAGGTCTGGATCAGCTTCTCGGCGAACGGTTTGAACTGGGCGCCGGCCGGGGTTGTCTGGGCGCCGGCCTTCGAGCGCGTGAACAGCTGCTGGCCGAGCAGGTCCTCGAGCAGCTTGATGCGCGCGCTCACCGTCGACTGGGTGACGTAGAGCTGTTCGGAGGCCTTGACGAAATTGCCTGTCTCGCAAATGGCGAGGAAGGTTCGGGCGAGGGCGATATCCATTCAGGTCTCGGCTGGGCAGGACATGGGCTAGAAATGCCGAATATTATATCGGAATCACCAATGCTATCGCCAGTTAGAACATTCAAATGCGAATTCACGCCTTCGCGAGAATTGTCTCCGGAAAGAACGAAACGGCCGCCCCGAAGGGCGCCCGGCCGGTGTCAGTGGATGTCGCGGGCCGTGCCCGTGGCTGCCTTGAGCTTGGCGGCGTCGAACCCGGGCGCGCGCGCGGCCTCCAGAATCTTGGCCTCGCGCCGGGAGATCAGATCGACGGCGGCGGGAATCTTCTTCACCGCTTCCGCCGGCACCATGACCGCGCCGTGGCGGTCGGCATGGACGATGTCGCCGGTGCGCACGGTGAGGCCATAGACGGTGACCTGGCAGTCGAAGTCGACCAGATGCACGAAGGCATGGCTCGGGCCGATCTTGCCGCCCAACAGATTAAAGCCCTTGGCGCTGTCCTGGATATCGCGGAACGAGCCGTTGGTGACCGCGCCGACGCAGCCGAGCCCCTTGTGCACGGTGGTCTGCACCTCGCCCCAGAAAGCGCCGATACCGGGCCTCGGGTCCAAGTCCTGGATGACGACGACGGTCGGCCGGGGCTCGGCGCCGATGTATTCGTAATAGCGCGCGCGCTTGTCCGCGATTTCCGCCGTGCTCTCGCCCGACGGTTCGGCGGCGCGGATGGTGGCGGTGCGCACGTAACCGCAAATCGGCTTCAACTCCGGGTCGAGCGGCACCAACTGCTCGGTGGTGAAGCCGTAACCGCGCCGCGCCGGCACCACTTCTTCGAGCGCGTTGCATATGGTCGGCGTGTCCCACTGGGTCAAGCGGGCGAGGTCTTCAGGCGTAAGCTCGGTCATGTCGGTATCCTTGCAGGGTAAAGTCGGCAGCCTATCTTTACCGGCCCGACGGCCAGCGCCAAGCGGCAAAATCGGACGTCGCCACCGGGGCCGCCGGCCCAGGGTTGCGGGCTAGAAAATGTCGGGTTCGGCGACGGCGGCGCCGAAATCGGTCTCCAGGTAGTCGAAATCGCAGCCCGTATCGGCCTGTTTGATGTGGCGCGAGAACATCCAGCACGCACGTGAGATATTGTTCCTGCGCCTCAGCACTGAAATCGAGATCGCCAAGGTGCTGGTGCAGACCGTCGACGACGTCGGCATCGCCAGGCTCATGGCCTGGATCGATCGCCTCGAAACCGAACTGCGCGCCGGCGACCAGAATTCCTTCCGCTCCGCCGACAACCGTTTTCACGAGGAGATGTATGCGCTCGCCGGCGTGCCCGGGTTGATCCAGGTGCTCCGCGCCCGGCGCGGCCACCACGACCGCATCCGCGGCCTGTTCCTGCGTCAGGCCGACCGGCGCCAGGGTGTCATCGACGAGCACCGCGCCATCGTTGAGGCGTTGAAGACCCGTGACGCCGCCGCCGCCGAACAGGCGACCCGCCTGCATCTCGGCAAGTCATTGGCGATCATCGACGACATCCGCGAGCAGTATCCGGACTATTTCTTCTAAGGCCCGTTTACGGCGCCGGCGCCGCATCGTCGGCGCCACGGGCGCGCTTGCGGAGCGCGTTGCGGTGGATGGTGTAGAGCGTCGAGCCGATGATGATGGTCGAGCCCGCCAGCGTCCATACCGTCGGAATCTCGGCAAAGAAGACGATGCCGATGATGCCGGCGAACAAAAGCCGCGTGTATTCGATCGGCGCCACGGCGACGGCCTCGGCGACCTTGAGGCCCTGGATGTTGGACCACTGCATCGTCGACATCAGCGCGCCGATGACCAGGATCATGGCGATCTCCTGCCAGGTCGGCGGCACCCAGAAATAGAACGCCGGTCCGGCCATGACCAAGGCGATGATACTCGACTGGTAGGCCATGATAGTCGACGCCGGTTCGACCTGCGACAGCTTGCGCAGAACGATGGTCAGCGCCGCGACGAACATCGCCGACAGCAGCGCCAGCCAGGCGTATGCGTTCATGTGCTCGGTGCCGGGACGAACGATCACCAGCACGCCGATGAAGCCGATGATGGTCACCGACCAGCGCCGGATGCCGACCACTTCGCGGAGGAAGAAGATCGCCAGCAGCGTCATGAACAGCGTGCGCGCGAAGCTGATGGCGACGGCTTCCGCCAGCGGCATGTGCACCATGGCGGTGAAGCCCGCACTCATGGCGACAACCGCGAACAGGCCGCGGACGATGTGGAGCTTGAGGTACTTAGTCTTGAATACAGTCCGGTGGTTCTGGACGATTACCGGCGAGAGAATGGCGAGCACGATACATTGGCGCACGAATAGAATTTCGAACACCGGGATGCGCCGGCCGACATACTTGATCAGCGCACCCATGCAGGCGCCGAGCAGCGCGGCGCCCAGAATCCAGAGCGCGCCCTTGGCGTTGCCGGGAAGACCGTGCCAGAACCTGAGCCACGCCAGTAGCGCCGGTCGAAGGAATGCCGGCCAGCGCCGCGAATGGATCACCGCGGGGTCTCTCCGGTCATGGCATCACTTCGTATAAGGGTGCAGGCCCGGCCTGTTCATGGTGAACACGGTCTCGGCCGTGACCTCGGTGTAGTCCTGGTAGCCCATGCGGGCGATGGGATGCAGCTTGCCGATATCGATCTGGCCGTTCTCCATGATCAGGTCGTCGGCGATGTGGATGCCGATGACCTCGCCGAAGACGACGGTGTACTTGTCGTCACCGCCGGTGTTGGGGAGTTCCACGGTCGTGACCAGCTTGCATTCGAACTGGATCGGCGATTCCTTGACGCGCGGGGCTTTGACCAGCTTCGACGCGATCGGGGTCAACCCGGCATGCTGCATCTCGTCCAAGTCCTTGGCCGACGTCACCGACGAGGCGTTCATGGCGTCGCGGGTGTCCCAGGTGGTGAAGTTGTGCACGAACTCACCGGTCTCCAGGATGTTACGGAGCGAATCCTTCATGCCGTCGTCTTCGACCTGGCCGTGGCCCGACGAGAACATCACCGTCGGCGGCCGGTAGGCGACACCGTTGAAGAAGCTGTAGGGCGCCAGGTTGACGTTGCCGGCCTTGTCGACGGAGCTGATCCAGCCGATCGGCCGCGGCACGACAAGGCTGTTGAACGGGTTCTTCGAGAGCCCGTGACCGTTCTTCGGTTCGTAAAACACGTTTTCCTCCCTGGCGCACCGGCGGGCACGCCATGCATTACCTAAACGTACCGGGCTCAGCGCCCGGCGGCGAGTTCCTGGACCGCCTTGAGAACCACCGGTGGCGACAGCGGCAGTGCACCGAAGCTCCGTCCGACCGCGTTCTCGACGGCGTTGGCGACGGCCGCCGGCGCGGACACCAGCGGCGGCTCGCCGACGCCCTTGATCCCGTAAGGATGCTTGGGGTTCGGCACCTCGATGATGACGCAGTCGATCATCGGCACGTCGGAGGCGACCGGCATGCGGTAGTCGAGGAAGCCGGTGTTCAAAAGCTTGGCCTTGTCGTCGTAGATGTAGGCCTCGTTCAAGGCCCAGCCGATGCCCTGCACGGCGCCGCCCTGCATCTGGCCCTCGACGTAATCGGGCGAAATGGCGCGGCCGACGTCCTGGAAGACGGTGTGGCGCAGGGGTTTCACGAAGCCGGTCTCGGGGTCGATCTCGACGTCGGCGAGCTGGGCGCAGAAGGTCGCCTCGGCGCCGGTGGCGTTGATCTCCGAATGGCCGGCGACGGCGCCGCCGCCCATCTTGGTTGCCATGCCGGCGAGCGCCTTGAAGCTGAGCGGTTTGATCTCGGCATTGTCCTTGTGCGTGTCGGAGGGCACCGCCTGGCCGGCGTCCCAGCGCACGTCCTCGACCGGGATATCCCACTTTTTGGCGGCGATGGCGCGCAGCCTGTCGATCACCTCGCGCGCCGCGTTGACCACCGCCAATCCGGTCGCGTAGGTCGTGCGGCTGCCGGCGGTCTGATAGTTGTAGGGAAGCGATCCGGTGTCGGCGACGACCGGTTTCACCAGCTCGATGTCGATGCCCAGTTCCTCGGCCGCCATGGCGCGCATGGATGATCGCGAGCCGCCGATGTCGGGCGTGCCGATGGCGACGTTGACGGTGCCGTCGTCCTGGAGAATGACCGAGGCGCTGCTCAAGCCGCCGCCGTGCAGCCAGT
The DNA here is from genome assembly GCA_038152725.1 of Rhodospirillaceae bacterium. Lineage (GTDB taxonomy): Bacteria > Pseudomonadota > Alphaproteobacteria > Rhodospirillales > Casp-alpha2 > TMED8. The sequence continues at coordinate 12,321 of JAYOXJ010000019.1, read as the reverse complement.
AGCCGACGGCGAAGCCGCGGCCCTGGTTGGCGCCGAGCGCGGATTTGTAGTGCGGATGGTTTTTCACGCTCTCCAGCACCTCGACCAGCCCGATGCGGCCGTGTTTGGTACCTTTCAGGCTGACGTCGCCTTCCTTGACGGCGTTCTTGAGGCGCAGCTCGATCGGGTCCATGCCGAGCTTCTTGGCCAACTCGTTGATCACCAGCTCGGCGCCGAGGGTCGCCATCGGCGCGCCCGGCGCACGGTAGGCCGCAACCTTGGGCCGGTTGACGCAGACGTCGTAGGCGGCGGTGCGCATGTGGGGGATGTTGTAGGGTGAGAAGAATGTATCGACGGCGCGGCCGACCGGCGCGCCCTTGAAGGCGCCCGACTGGTACCAGATATCGGCCTCGGCGGCGACCATGGTGCCGTCCTTCTTGCAGCCGATCTTGACCCGGCTCTTCGATCCGCTGGCCGGACCGGTGGCACGGAACACCTCGGAGCGGGTCAGCGCGATCTTGACCGGGCGCCCGGTCATCTGCGACAGCCGGATCACCACCGGCTCGGCGTAGATGGTTGTCTTGCCGCCGAAGCCGCCGCCGATTTCGGACGCGGTGACGCGCAGTTTCGCCATCTCGAGGTTGAGCGTGTTGCAGATCAGACCGCGCGCCACCCAATGGCCCTGGGTCGTGGTCCAGAGTTCGACAGCGCCGTCTTCCGACGTGGTGGCGACGCAGGCCATCGGCTCGATATAGCCCTGGTGCACGGGCTCGGACGAGAACTCACGCTCGACGATGACGTCGGCCTCGGCGAAACCCTTCGCCAGATCGCCGCGCTCGCCGGAGACCACCCGCGAGACGTTGGAGGGCTTGGTCGGCGCCGGCTCGATGCCGACGGTGAACTGGTCGTCGTGCAGGATCGGCGCGCCGGGCTCGGCCGCCGTCTTCGGGTCGATCACGTGCGGCAGGACCTCGTACTCGACCTCGATCAGCTTGATCGCTTCGCGCGCGATCGCCTCCGAGACGGCGGCGACGGCGGCGACGGCATGGCCGTCATAGAGTACCTTGCCGCGCGCCATGACGTTGCATGCGAGATCGTGGAAGTCGTTGATGATCGGCGGGTAGGGCGGCTTCGCCGGCGGATGGTCGGGGATGTGCTCGCTGGTCAGCACCGCCTTGACGCCCTTCATGGCGGCCGCCTTGGAGGTGTCGATGGAAACGATGCGCGCGTGCGCGTGCGGGCTACGCAGGATTTTGGCGTGCAGCATGCCGGGCACGATCATGTCGTCGCCGTAGCGTGCCCGGCCGGTGACCTTATCGACACCGTCGGGGCGCGGCGTCGACTTGCCGACCCACTTGAAGTTGGAACCGCTTCTGAAACCGCTTTCCTCGTTCATGATCCGCTATTCCTCATCTCTTCGGCCGCGTCCATGACGGCGCGGACGATCTTGTCGTAACCGGTGCAACGGCAGAGATTGCCGGCAAGGCCGAAGCGCACCTCGGTCTCGGTCGGGTTGGGGTTCCGCTCCAACAGAGCTTTCGCCATGTTGAGAACGCCGGGGGTGCAGATGCCGCACTGTAGTGCGGCGTGATCCAGGAAC
>JAYOXJ010000019.1:0-10732 GCA_038152725.1 Rhodospirillaceae bacterium | reverse complement strand
TGCAGGGGATGCAGTTCATTACCCTTGGCCATGCCTTCGATGGTCTCGATCTCGCGGCCTTCGATCTCGCAGCCCAGGACCAGGCAGGCGTTGATCGGGCGGCCGTCCATGATCACCGTGCAGGCGCCGCAGTCGCCGGTGGCACAGCCGTTCTTGGTGCCGGTCATCTGCAGTTCGTTGCGCAGCACGTCGAGCAGCGTGTCGGCGGTGTCACAGGCGAACTCGACCTCGTCGCCGTTGACCATGGCGGTGATGAAATGCTTGGTCATCACTTTCTCCCTCCCTTGGACGCGCCGGCACGTTCGGCGGCGATTAGCGCTGCGCGCCGCGCCAGCACGCCGGCGACGTGGACGCGGAACTCGACGGTGCCGCGCTTGTCGTCGATCGGCCGGCAGGCGGCACTGGCGGCGGCAGCGAAGGCGGCGAGCGCGTCGTCTTCGAGTTTCGTGCCGATCAATGCCTTGGCGGCGGCCTCGACCAGGACAACGGTCGGCGCGACCGCGCCCAAGGAAAGCCTTGCGGCGGTGCAGGTGCCGGCCTTGTCGAGGGTCAGCGCGACGCCTGCGCCGACCACGGCGATATCCATCTCGGTGCGCGGGATGAAGCGCAGATAAGCGTCGGCGGAACCAGTGGCCGGCCGCGGCAGGACGATGGCGGTTACGAACTCGCCGGCTTCGAGTACGGTGCGGCCGGGGCCTTTCGGGAAGGCCTCGGCGGCAATCTCGCGCCGGCCCTTGGGCCCGGCGATGGCGATCTTGGCGCCGGCGGCGACCAGCGCCGGTACGCTGTCGGCGGCCGGCGATGCATTGCAGAGGTTGCCGCCGATGGTGGCGCGGCCCTGGATCTGGTCGGAGCCGATCAGGTTGACCGCTTCGACGACGCCGGGCCACATCGCCTTCAACTCCGCATGTTCGCCTAGTTCGGCGCCGGTGACGGCGGCCCCGACGGTGACGTACTCGGCGCCGATCTCGATCTCGCGGGTCTCGGCGATCTTCTTGATGTCGACCAGCAGCGATGGGCGGACGATGTCTTCGCGCATCTGCACCAGCATGTCGGTGCCGCCGGCGAGTACCCGGGCGCCGGAACCGGCTTTTTGGAGCAACGCCACGGCCGCGTCTACGGTCTCGGGGGCTTGGTAATCGAGTTTCAACACGGCAGCGGACGACTCCCGGCAATTCACTGAAAAAAAACAACAAAACGACCACAAGACCGCCGAAGTCAGGGCTTGGCAGCCTTGGGCACGTGATGCACCTTAGCCCCATCGCTTAGGGATAGAAATAGTCTTTGGCAGAATATTTCCAGGGCCTGGAATTCACCAATGGGTCACGGACGCCCCCTCAGGCGGGGGCGAATGTCGGCGGTACGGCGATAGTCTCCTCGGTGCGCGCCAGACGCTGGCGCACGCGCAACAACATCCACCCCGCTATCGACGCGGCGCCGGCCACGACGATGGGCAGGGCGGCGGCCTCCAGCAAAGGCATGTGGGCTTTGAAAAGACCGTTCATGGCCATGATGGTGGAACCGCACATCGCCTGGCTCAGGATCAGGCTGAGGGCGGAGGCGACGCCGCCGGAGCGCCACCATCTGCCGGCGCGGCGGCTGCGCACGAAAATCGCCACTTCCATGATGGCGAGGGGGACAAGTGCAACGACCAACAATTCGGCACCCGCGGAGATCACGAGTTCGTACATGAGATTGATTCCTTGGAAAAGGGCCGGCGCGACCATTGCCCGGCCACCGTGACATCAGGCTGGGATGCGGCTTGGCCGCAGCCTGGCGCGGCGGTTCGGGAGGCTGAAAATGCGCATGGGGTCGCGGTGATCGCGAAACGCGCTCTTGGCGCGTCGATCAGGCAACGGGCGAAGGACCTACGGCCCCTAAACACCTCGAAACCTCCGGTACCCGTCGGCCACGCACCGTGGCGCCGCGACGGGCCGGGTACACATATCCTCCCGTTTCGGACGATTGGAAAGGGGGCGGCGAAAAAATATTTATGTTGCAGACGCCGTGCCGGGGTCCGCAGCGATATCGGCTCCAACCACGTCCGGCCACAGGTTGGCCGCGCCGCGCGTGAGCACGGCGCGGCCGAGGCGCTCGGCCCAGAACCCGCTCGAACCGAACTCGGCTTGCCACGACCACATCCGGCGTGTGGTGAAGTGCAACTCGTGCTCCTCCGTGAAACCAATCGCGCCGTGCACCTGATGGACGGCATCGGTGATGACGTCGGCGGCCTCCGACGCGACCACCTTGGCCGAGGCGACGGCGAATTCGGCCCGCACGAGGTCGCCGCCTTCAAGCGCGCGGAACGCGACATGGGCGGCCATGCGTGCCTCGGCCGCATGGGCGGCGGCACGCGCCAGGGTTTGCTGGATCGCCTGGAACTTGGCGATGGGGCGGCCGAACTGGCGGCGCGTCATGGCGTGGTCGACGGCGAACTCGATGGCGCGGCCGGCCGCGCCGGCGATCTGGGCGGCGCGCATGGCGGCACCCAGCAGCCGCAGCGGCGAGACGGCGTCGTTGCCGGCGGCAAATGGGAGTGTGCCAGTCGCGTCAGCCTTCCCATAGCGCATGCGGTCGCGCGGTTCGCTGGCGAGGCTCAGGTCGGCCGCCGCGTCGGCGCCCTCACGGCTGAGCAATTGCACCTGCCAACCGCCGCCATCAGGCGTAACGGCAACAGCGTGCGGCGCGGCCGCACCCCAGGCGACGGCGTCGAGATCGTCGGCAAGCGCGATCGGCCCTGCCGGTACGGGGATGCCGGCAGCGGCGAGCAGCCAGCCGGCGGCGATGGTCTCGGGCAACGGCACCGGCGCGCGGTGACGTCCGGCGGCAAGCGCGATGACGAAGGCGTCCTCCCAGCCGGCGCCGATGCCACCTTGCTGCTCCGGCACCAGCGGCTGGGTCAGGCCGTTCTCCTCGAGCGTGGCCCACAAGGCTTCTGGCCAGTGGCCGTCCTCGGCCGCCTTGACGGTTTCCTTGCCGGCATGGTCGGCGAGCAGGCGCTCGGCGGTTTCGGTGAGGATTTGCGTAAGCTCGTTCATGGCACTCACCGAAGCCCGAGTCCCCGGGCAATGATGCCGCGGATGATTTCGCGCGTGCCGCCCCTGAGCGAGAACGAGCGCGACGCCTGGGTGACGTAGGCCAGCACTTGGTCGAAGTCATTGCCGCCGAGCTTTGGCGCGCGGCCGACCAGCCCTTGCGCCCGGGCAGGCAGGTCCTGCTCGTAGGCGACGCCCAATTCCTTGACGAAGGCAGCGGCGAGGTTCGGCGACTGGCCTTTTTCGAGCAACGTGGCGACGGCGAGCGACATCTGGCGGAGCGTGCCCAGATGCGCCACCAGCCGGCCGACCTCGCGGGCGTTCAGTCGGTCGGGCGCGTCCTGCAATTCGCCGACCAGTTCGTAGAGCAACTGGTAGCTGGAGAGGTAGCGTTCCGGTCCGGAGCGTTCGAAGGCGAGTTCCGTCGTCACCTGGGCCCAGCCGCCGCCCTCGGTGCCGACCAGCATGCCGTCGGGCACCAGCACGTCGTCGAAGAACACCTCATTGAACATCTCCTCGCCGGCCATGTTACGGATCGGGCGCACGGTGATGCCGGGAAGCGACATGTCGATCAGGAATTGCGACAGGCCGGCGTGGCGGTTCTCGGGGTCGGCCGGGCGGGTGCGCACCAGCGCGATCATGTAATGCGCGATGTGCGCCTTCGAGGTCCAGATCTTGGAGCCGTTGACGCGCCAGCCGTCCGTCGTGTGTTCGGCCTTGGTGCGGATCGATGCCAGGTCGGAGCCGGAGTCGGGTTCGCTCATGCCGATGCAGAAGAAGCATTCGCCGCGGGTGATCGCCGGGAGGATTTTTTGGCGCTGCTCTTCGGAGCCGAAGTTGAGCAGCAGCGGGCCGCTCTGGCGGTCGGCGATCCAGTGCGCCGCGACCGGCGCGCCGGCGGCCAGCATCTCTTCCAAGACGACGTAGCGCTCCAGCGCGCTCCTCTCGCCGCCGCCGTATTGCTTGGGCCAGGTCATGCCGATCCAGCCCTTGGCGCCCATCAATTTGCTGAACGCCGGGTCTGAGCCGGCCCACGAGCGCGCCCGCTTGACCGACGGATAGTCGGCCAGATGCTCGGCCAGAAAGGCGCGCACTTCGGTTCTCAAGGTCTCGGCTTCCGGCGGCAAGGTGCCGGGTGCCAAGTAGATGTCATCCATTCGGCGGTCCCCCGTTTGGGCGGTTTTATCAGGTGCCGCCATGCGCTACAACTTGCCCCCACACGAACCAACAAGGGGGGCGGAACGTGGCGGATTTCCTGATCTTCGAGCAACGGGGCCCGGTCGTGACCTTGACCATGAACAACCCCGAGAAACGCAACTCGCTGTCCGGCGACTATCAGGCGGAGAGCTTCGAGGAGGCCTGCGCGCGCATCAACGCCGACCACGCGGTCAAGGTCGTCATCCTGACCGGTGCGGGCAAGGCATTCAGTGCCGGCGGCGACATCTACGCCATGCGCGACAAGCGCGGCACCTCGGCCGGCACACCGGCAGACATCCGCGAGAATTACCGCCGCGGCATTCAACGCATCCCGAAGGCACTCTATAACATAGAGGTGCCGAGCATCGCCGCCGTCAACGGTGCCGCCATCGGCGCCGGCTGCGACCTCGCCATGATGTGCGACATCAGGATCGCTTCCGAATACGCCAAGTTCGCCGAGAGCTTCGTCAAGCTCGGCATCATTCCGGGCGACGGCGGCGCGTGGTTCCTGCCGCGTGCGGTCGGCATGTCGAAGGCCTGCGAGATGGCCTTCACCGGCGATACCATCGACGCCGCCGAGGCGCTGGCCTGCGGTCTCGTCTCCAAGGTGGTGCCGGCGGCGGAGCTGATCGGTGCCGCAGAGGACTTGGCCGGGCGCATCGCCGCCAACCCGGGCCAGGCGCTTCGCATGGCGAAACGGCTGCTCCGCGAAAGCGAACACGTGCGCCTCGAGACGCTGCTGGAAATGTCGGCCGGGTTTCAGGCGCTGGCGCATCATACCGACGAACACGACGCCGCTGTCCGTGCTGCCATCGCCAGGCTAGAAGCGGACAAGAAAGGCGGCTGACCCCCGCATCACGGGGTTTGTCTTTCCGAAGCGGCTGTATCATCTTTTCCGGATCGAAGTCTGTCCGGGGAGGGGACGCCTTGAACGAAGAATTGCTCGCGCATCAGCCGCTGGCGGGGGTGCGCGTGGTCGAGATCGGCTCCAGTGTGGCCGCGCCTTACGCGACCTGGATCATGGCCGGAATGGGCGCCGAAGTGGTCAAGGTGGAACGGCCCGGCGCCGGCGACGACTGCCGCCAGTGGGGCAAGATGTTCCCGGACGGCAAGAGCTCCTACTTCCACGCGCTCAACCGCGAGAAGCGCTCGGTCACCATCGACATGACCGACGCGGCTGAACGCGGCTGGCTCGCCGAATACTGCATCGAGGCAGTCGACGTCGTTATCCAGAACATGCGTCCCGGCACGATCGAGCGCCTCGGACTCGATGCTGCCACGTTGCGCGCCGCCAACCCGCGGCTGGTCTATTGCAACCTGGGCGCCTTCGGCAACAAGGGCCCGCTCAAGGACAAGCCCGGCTACGACCCGTTGATGCAGGCCTACGGCGGGCTGATGACCATCACCGGTGAGGAGGGCCGCCCGCCGATCCGCGTCGGCACCTCGCTGATCGACATGGGCACCGGCATGTGGTGCGTCATCGGCATCCTCGGCGCCTTGAAGCGGCGCGACGCCACCGGCGAGGGTTGTACCGTCGACGCCTCGCTCTACGAGACGGCGGTTGCCTGGATGAACAATCCCGTCGCCTCGGCTGCTGCCGATCCGAAGAACCCGGTGCGCGAAGGCTCTGGCGCACGCGGCATGGCGCCTTATCAGGCCTATGAATGTTCCGACGGCTACCTGATCATCGCCGCGCCCAACGACCGCCTGTTCGAGCGCTTGTCTCAGGTTCTCGGGCATCCCGAGTGGCCGACCGATCCGCGCTTCAGTTCGAACCAGAACCGCTACGCCAATCTGGCCGAACTGAACAAGCTGATCACGCCGGTGGTGCTGACCCGCACGCGCGCCGAGTGGCGGCAGGCACTCGACGATGTCGGCATTCCGAGCGCGCCGGTGCAGCAGACGCTGGAGATGATCGCTGATCCGCAGACGGTGGCGCTCGGCATTCTTCAGTCGGCAACCACGGGCGCTGGCCAAGGACCCTTGCTCGCCGGGCTGCCGCTCAGCTTCGACGGTACCCGGCCGCCCCTGGGCCGTTACGCACCCGGGCTCGGTGAGCATAACCAAGAGATCAAGACCGCCGCCGGCGACGCGGCGAAAAGGAGTGCCGACTGATGCGCATGGACTACGACACCTATCTGCTGGAACGCGTCGACGACCACATCCTGGTCGTCACCATGAACCGGCCCGAGGTGAGGAACGCCAAGAACACTCAGATGGGTCTCGAACAGATCGAGATTTTTTCCGGGCTCTACCGCGAAACCGAGGGCGTGCGAGTGGTCGTGCTCACCGGCGCGGGCGACAAGGCGTTCTGCGCCGGCGGCGACTTGAAGGAGCGCAAGGGCATGACCGACGCCCAGTGGCGCTACCAGCATGCCGTCTACGAGCAGGGAGTGATGGCGGTCCGGAACTGCCCGGTGCCGGTGATCGCGGCGGTCAACGGCGCCGCCTACGGCGGCGGCTGCGAGACCGCCATGAACGTCGATTTCGCCTATGCCTCGACGACGGCACGCTTCGCGCTGACCGAGGTGACGCTGGGCATTATGCCGGGCGCAATGGGCACCCAGAACATGCCGCTCGCGGTCGGCGAGCGCCGCGCCAAGGAGATCATCTTCACCGGCCGCGCGTTCTCCGCTCAGGAGGCCTATGAATGGGGCCTGGTCAACCGGGTCTGCGAGCCCGACAAGCTGATGGAAGAAACACTGGAGACGGCGCGCGCCATCGCCGCCAACGCGCCGCAGTCGATCATGCGCGCCAAGCGCTCGATCTCGGTCGCCAACCAGGTCGACCGGGCGACCGGCTATCAGTTCGAGCTCGAGGCCTACAACCGCCTGGTCGGCACCAAGGATCGCCACGAGGGCGTGCTGGCCTTCAACGAAAAACGCAAACCCAAGTTCACCGGAGAATAAGGAGCGCAGCCATGAAAGACGGCATCGACGTTCTCGTACACGAAATGGGCCTTCGCGACGGCCTGCAGAGCATCCAGACCATCTTCACCACCGAAGGCAAGATGGCGTGGATCAAGGCAGAGGCCGCCGCCGGCGTGCCGCAAATCCAGGTCGGTTCGTTCGTGCCGCCGAAACTGCTGCCGCAGATGGCCGACAGCGCCGACGTGGTCGCCCAGTCGATCAAGATCCCAGGCCTCACGGTTTCGGCGCTGGCGCCGAACTTGAAGGGGGCGGAGAACGCCATGAAGGCCGGCGCGCATCAGGTCGGCATTGTCATGTCGGTGTCGGAGGCGCACAACCTGTCGAACGTGCGGCGCACCACGCAAGACTCGCTCGACGACTTCGCCCGCATCGTCGATTTCAGGGACGCCCATCCCGAATACAAGGACATCTGCATCTCGGGCGGCATGGCGACGGCCTTCGGCTGTACCATCTCCGGCCCGGTGCCGCTGCCCGACGTTATGCGCGTCGCCGAGGGGCTGTTGGCGCGCGGCGCCAACCGCTTGTCGGTCGCCGATACGGTCGGCTACGCTAACCCCAAGCAGGTCAGCGAGCTGTTCAAGGAGCTCTACCGCACCGTCGGCAAGGACGTTGCCGTCGGCGCGCATTTCCACGATACCCGCGGCCTGGGGTTGGCCAACGCCTTCGCCGCGCTCGATGCCGGCGTGCGCGAGCTCGACGCCTCCTTGGGTGGGCTCGGCGGCTGCCCCTACGCGCCGGGTGCCAGCGGCAACATCGTCACCGAGGACCTGGTGTTCATGCTGGAATCGATGGGGCTCCGCACCGGCGTCGATCTCGACAAGCTGATGGCCGCCCGCGAGATCATGGAGAAGCAATTGAAGGGCGAGCCGACGCACGGCACCTTCGCCAAGGCCGGGCTGCCACTCGGTTTCAAATACGCCGCCTGACGAACAAGGAAGACCGAAGATGACCGACACCGTGCCCGAGGGCATGCCGATGATGGCGCTGGAAGACGACTATGTGGAAATCCGCGAGCAGGTCGCCAAGCTCTGCGAGGAATTTCCGGGCGAATACTGGCGCAATCTCGAGAAACAGCCGCCGTCGGGCAGTTACCCGACCGAGTTCATCGACGCGCTCACCTCCGCCGGTTATCTCGCCGCGCTGATCCCCGAGGAATACGGCGGCGCCGGCCTGCCGGTGCGCGGCGGCGCGGTCATCCTCGAGACCATCAACCGCATGGGCTGTTCCGCCGCCGCCGGCCACGCCCAGATGTACACCATGGGCACCGTGCTGCGGCACGGCTCCAAGGAACAGAAGGAACATTTCCTGCCCAAGATCGCGACCGGCGAGTTGCGCCTGCAGGCGTTCGGCGTCACCGAGCCGACCACCGGGTCGGACACCACGCAGATCAAGACCCGCGCCGAGAAGCAGGGCAACGGCTATGTGGTCAACGGCCAGAAGGTGTGGACCAGCCGCGCCGCGCATTCCGACCTGATGCTTCTGCTCGCACGGACCACGCCGGCCGACAAGGTGGCGAAGCGCACCGACGGCATCTCGACCTTCCTGATCGATCTCCGCGAGGCGCAGAAAATGGGCTGCACGATCACGCCCATCGACGCCATGATCAACCACAACACCACGGAAGTGTTCTTCGACAACGTACCGATTCCGGGCGACAGCCTGATCGGCGAGGAGGGCAAGGGCTTCCGCTACATCCTCGACGGCATGAACGCCGAGCGCTGCCTGACGGCCAGCGAGTCGATCGGCTCCGGCCGCTACTTCGTCGAGAAGTCGGTCAAGTACGCCTCCGAGCGCGTCGTCTTCGGCCGGCCGATCGGCCAGAACCAGGGCATCCAGTTCCCGATCGCGCGCGCCTATGCCGAGCTCGAGGCGGCCGAACTGATGGTGCGGAAGGCGACGGCGCTGTTCGACGCCGGCAAGCCCTGTGGCGGCGAGGCCAACATGGCGCGTATGCTGGCATCGGAGGCGGCGTGGAACTGCGGCGAGGCCTGTATGTCGACGCACGGGGGCTTCGCCTTCGCGCGCGAGTACGATATCGAGCGCAAGTGGCGCGAGACGCGCCTCGCGCGCACCGCACCGATTTCGACCAACCTGATCCTGAGCTACATTGGCCAACACATCCTCGGCATGCCGCGGTCTTATTAATTGGAGGGTCTCCCCATGAACGTTTCCGAACGCCTGGCCCAATGGGGCGCGGAAGTCTCCGACGCACACACACCCGCCGCCTATACCGCCGCCAGCCACGCCGTCATGGACGTGGTCGGCTGCATGATCGCCGGTGCCGGCGACAATGGTGCGGCGAGCGTGCGCGCCGCCCTTGAGCACTTAGGGACCGGCGACGGCGCGGCAATCGTTTGCGGACGCCTCGCCAAGGCCAGCGCCCCGCAGGCGGCACTCGCCAACGGTATGGCCGCCCATTCGCTCGATTTCGATGACACCTTTCTCGAGGCCATCACCCATGCCTCGGCATCGTTGGTACCGGCCCTCTTCGCGCTCGGCGACGAGATCGACGCGTCGGGGAAGGCGATCCTGGATGCCTATATCGTCGGACTCGAATTGCACGGCACGCTCGGCCTGGCACTCAACCGCGCGCATTACGAAGCCGGCTGGCACGCCACCGCGACGCTCGGCGTGATCGGCACGGCCGGGGCCTGCGCGCGCTTGCTCAAGCTCGACAAGCGACGTTTCGCCCACGCCCTCAACCTGGCCGTCTCCTATGCCGCCGGCACCAAGGTGCAGTTCGGCTCCATGGCCAAGCCGTTGCATGCCGGCCTCGCTGCCAAGCACGCCATCGAGGCGGCGCGGCTTGCCGCGGCCGGCGTCGAGGGCCGGGTCAACGCCTTCGAGGGGCCAATGGGTCTCTTGGAACTTTATGGCGGCGACAAGGCGCCGGGTTGGGAAGCGGGCCTTACGCATTTGGGTGCGCCGCTCGCCATCGAGCGCCAGGGCCTCACGGTCAAGCGCTTCCCCTGCTGCGCGGCGACGCACCGGGCCCTGGACTGCGTGCTCGACCTGATGGCCGAGCACGGCTTCGGCGCCGACGATGTCGCTAAGGTCGATATCCGCGTGCGCCAGGGGCACATCCAGAACCTGCGTTACCTGAAGCCCGAAAGCGAATTCGAGGCGCGCTTCTCCATGCAGTACTGCGTCGCCGTGGCGCTCAAGGCCGGCACCGTGGGCTTGGGCGACTTCACGCCATCGGCGGTGAAGCGGCCGGAGATCAGGGCGCTCTATACGATCATCGAGATGCGTCCACACGGGCCGGAATTCGACGAGGGCACCGAGATCGACCCAATCCCGTCCATCGTCACCATCACCTTGAAGGACGGACGCACGTTCGAGGCGCGCCAGGCGACGCCGAAGGGCGATGCCGCCAATCCCCTGAACGATGCCGAACGCCTGGCCAAGTTCGAGGACTGCTGCCGGGGCTTCCTCTCCGAAAGCGACATCAGCAAGCTCAGGGCCGCCATCGAGGGCATGGCCACGCTCAGCCGTGTCGGTGAGTGCACGCGGCTGCTCCGCTTCGAGGCCGGCTCGGACGCCGGCGAACGCTTCGAGCGTCGCGCCTAA
>JAYOXJ010000018.1:22543-23664 GCA_038152725.1 Rhodospirillaceae bacterium | reverse complement strand
TCACCCCCGCAGGTACGGGCGCCGTGGCGCGCAGCGTGCAGGCCAAATTGCGCGACATGCCGGGCAGTGCCGGGGACTACGGTACGACCGCCCAGGGGTACACGGCGGGCGGCATGTTTTCGCCCGTGGACGGCGCGGATTCCTCCACCTGGCTGTGGACGCGCAAGCTGACGGGCGCGCACGCCATTGGCGCCGGAACGCTCACCGGGTACACCTCGGGCTATCACTTTGACATCCTGACCGACGACGCAGATGTCGGAGCGGACTTCATGGTCGGCTTCCGCGTGCGTCACCAGTTCGGCGGCACGGCGACCAAGGGCGGGCGCGAGGCGCTGAGCGGCACCGGCTGGCTGACTGCGGCCACTCACGCCAGCAACGCAAACCGGAACTATGTCGGGGTCCAGGGCAAGGTTTACGCGCAAGACGACGACAACGGAACGAACACCGGGGCCGGCGCGCTCGGGGCCATCTTTGGCGTCGGCGGCGCTGCCTATGCCTACGCTGCCGCGACAAACCTTCTCGGCATTGAAGGCGCGGAATTCAACACCTTCACCGAGGCTGGGTCCAGCGCGAAGCACATGGCCGGCATCAGCATTGTCGGGTGTCAGGCAACCCGGGGCGCGACGATTGATGCCGGCATCCGCATCGGCGCGCACATCGGAGTCGACGCTGCCGTCAAGGCCATCCCGGCAAACCTGCGGCGCATCGTCGGCGCCGTTGCGGTCGTGCTGTGCATGAGCTACTGCGCCATCATCTTCGTCGGCAGTTGGACCTACGTCTCCAAGATGTATGCCATCGGCATCATGGCCCAGGACATTCCCATCCCCCAGTGGGTGCCGCGCGCGGTGCTGCCGCTCGGTTTCGCGCTCGCCTTCTTCCGTTTCGGCGAAATCCTGGTGCGCATCATAAAAGGCACCGACGGCGGGCTGCAACTCGCCGACGAGGCCAAGGACGCGCTCGAGATGCGCTAGGATAAAGAGGAGGCCGGCCGATGACGACCGCAGTTTTATTCATCCTGCTGTTCGGCCTGATGGTCATGGGCGTGCCGATCGCCGTCGCGCGCGGCTTTTCCCGCGTCGTGACCCTCAAGCTGTTCGGCCCGGACGCGCACGCTTCGCGGT
>JAYOXJ010000018.1:5705-22485 GCA_038152725.1 Rhodospirillaceae bacterium | reverse complement strand
CTCCGAACACTTCACCTTGCTTGCGATTCCGTTCTTCATCCTGTCCGGCGTGTTCATGACCACCGGCGGCGTCGCCAGGCGCATCATCCGCTTCGCCATCGATTGCGTCGGCTGGATGCGGGGCGGTCTCGCCATCGCGTCCGTGCTGGCCTGCATGCTGTTCGCCGCCGTCTCCGGCTCCTCGCCGGCGACCGTCGTGGCGATCGGCTCCATCGTCATCGGCGGCATGGTCAAGGCGGGCTACACCAAGGAGTTCGCCACCGGCGTGATCTGCAACGCCGGCACGCTCGGCATCCTGATCCCGCCGTCTATCGTCATGGTCGTTTACGGCGCCGCGACGGAAACCTCGGTCGGGCGGCTGTTCATGGCCGGTGTCGTCCCCGGTATTCTGCTCGGCCTCATGCTGATGGCCGCCATCTACGTGCGCGCCCGCATGCTCGATCTTCCGCGCCAGCCGCGGCCCGACATGCGCGAGCTTATCGCCAGCGGTCGCGAGGCGATGTGGGGCATGATGCTGCTCGTCATCATCTTGGGCGGCATCTACGGCGGCGTGTTCACACCGACGGAAGCAGCTGCCGTGGCGGCGGTCTATTCGTTCTTCATCGCCGTCTTCGTCTACAAGGACATCAACATGAAAGGTGTGCCGCACGTGCTGGTCGAGGCCGGCAAGGTCACCGTGATGTTGATGTTCATTGTCGCCAATGCGCTCTTGTTCGCGCACGTGCTGACCACGGAACGGATTCCGCAGACCATCGCTGAGGTGATCGTCGGTTGGGGCATGGCGCCGTGGATGTTCCTGCTGGTGGTCAACGTCATCCTGCTGATCGCCGGCAACTTCATGGAGCCGACCGGGATCATCCTGATTCTGGCGCCGATCCTGTTCCCGATCGCGGTTCAGCTCGGTATCGATCCGGTGCACCTCGGTATCATCCTGGTGGTCATCATGGAGATCGGCATGGTGACGCCTCCTGTGGGCCTCTATCTGTTCGTCGCAGCGGGCATAACAAAGATGAGTCTGATGGAAGTGGTGCGCGCGGCATTGCCATGGCTGAGCGTGCTGTTGGTCTTCCTGGTCATCATCACCTACGTGCCGGCAATTTCGCTGACGCTGCCGAACATGCTGTTCGGGGTGGCTAAGTAGGGACCGCTCAGGCGTCGAGGCCGAGTGCCGAACGACGGCCGGCCTCGACGCCAAAGCGCGGCGCCCGGGCGAGAAAGGCTCGCCGTCGCGCGGGATCGAGCGGCCCGGCGCTCTTGGCGCCCGACTTGGCGCCGAAACGCGCGCTGCCGGCGCCAGGTACGACGCGTTTCACGGCGGCATGGAAATCCCTGAGCGAAAGGTAGCCGTCCGCCGGCCCGCCGATATTGTAGAGCGCATGCGCGAGGCGCGGGTTGGTGAGCGCGCGGACGGTCGCCTCTGCCGCATCGGCGACGTAGGTGAGGTGCACCGTCTCGGTGCCGTCGACGAAATCTAGATCGGCATCGGCGCCGGTGGCGGTTTCCATCAGCAAATGGCGGGCGAGCGACATGCCGCGCCCGGACGACCCGCCGGATACGGCCCTGGGGCCGAATACGCCGGAATAACGGAGTGCCGCGAACGACATGCCGGCGCGTTCGGCGAAACGCCGGCCGAGCCGTTCGCCGAGCCGCTTCATCTCGCCGTATAGCGTGATCGTCGCGGCCGGCGGATCGTTTTCGCGCATGACGTCGCGGCGCTCGCCGTAGGCGGCGATGGAACTGGCGAAGACGAAGCGCTTGGCGCCATGCCGGTCGGCGGCCTCGTAAACATTGGCGGCACCGGTCAGGTTGGTGGCGACGGCGAGCGCGGGGTCTTCCTCGCACTGGAATTGTAGGGTGGCGGCCAGTTGCAGAACGGCCTCCGGGCGCCATTTCTCGAAGGCGGCAAAGACGGCCGCCTTGTCGGCGATGTCGCCGCGCTCGACGCCGAGGACACCGTCGGGGGCCTGGGGACCGCGCGAAAATGTCACCACCTCGTGGCCGCGCGCGACCAGAAGCGGCACGGTGTGGGCGCCGATCAGGCCGTTCGCGCCGAATGCCAGGATGCGAGTCATGATTCCGTTCTAGGCCATCACGCCAAAGCGGGAAAGAGGGGCGAAAAAGAGTGGCGGGAGAGAGAGGTTCAGCCGAGCTTGCGGCCGAGGAACGCGAGCACCTTGCCCCAGGCGTCCTCGCTGACGTGTTCGACGTAGCGGTCGGGGTTGGTGAAGGTCTGGAAACCGTGGCCGGCGTCGTCGTAGCGGTGGAATTCGTGCTCGACGCCTGCGGCGGCCAGCGCCGCCGCGTAGGCATCGACGTCTTCGGGCGATGGGTTCTGGTCGCGGTTGCCGAAGAAGCCGGCGACCGGACATTCGATGCGCGGCGCCAGGTCGATGGCCGGCGGCGTGCCCGGCCCCATGGCGAGCCGGATGCGGCCGCCATAGAAGATGGCGCAGGCTTTGTAGCGGTTGTCCTGGGCGGCGGCGAGCCAGGCGATGCGCCCGCCCCAGCAGTGGCCGACGACGGCGATCTTGGATGTGTCGACGGCCGGTTCGGTGGCGAAATGGTCGAAGGCGGCTCTCATGTCGAGGGTCGTCCAGTCGTCGCGGAATTCGTCGCGCTTGATCTGGATGTCGTCGCTCTTCGGCCACCAGTGGAAGACGAAGGGGACCGCCACCGCGTAGCCGTTCTCGGCGTAGCGTTCGGCGGTCTTCAGCGTCACCGTGTCGTTCTCGAGCCCGGTATGGCCGACCGGGATATGCTGGGCGAGCACGATGCCGGGGTGTGGGCCCGGCGCGTCGGGTGCGTACATGAAAATCTCCATCGGGCTGTCCCCGACGGAAACCACGTCGACGCGATGCACGGTACCGTTACCCCGGCGCCTGCCTTGCTTAAGAGCCGTACTTCACCGTGCAGCCGTAGGGGCGCGAGCCCGGCGGCGACACCGGCTGGCCGGCAGAAAGCTGCGCCATCGCGTTCTTGACGTAATTGGTGGCACGCGGAATGTCGGCCTGGTCGGAGGAGCGGATCGAATCGATGGCGCCCTTGTAGACCAGCGTGCCATTGGTATCGATGATGAACATGTGCGGCGTTACCACGGCACCGTAGGTCCGGCCGATCTTGCCGTCCGGGTCGAGCAGCACGGCATTCGGATGGGCGCCGCGGCTCTTGGTCAGGTCATCGGCCTCCTTCGGCGAAACGTGGCCCTGCGTGCCCGGTGCCGAGGAAATGACGCTGAGCCAGATCGCTCCCTTCTCGCGGGCGTCCTGCTGGGTCGCTTGCATGTTGCCGGCGCCGTAGTGCTTGCCGACGTAAGGGCAGTCATGGTTGGTCCATTCCAGGATCACGCGCTTGCCCTTGAGATCGCTCAACTTGTACTGCTTGCCCTGGGTGTCGGTGCCGACGAAATCGGGCGCCGGCTTGCCGATCGGCGGGTCGGCCAGAACCGGCGCGGCGAATGTGGCGCCGGCGGCAAGTGCGGCGACGATGGCGACGGATCGAACGTAGCGAACGAACATGAATATCTCTCCTGATATCGAGCCCCGACCCTTGGTTGGGCGGAGCAGTGCCACAATTTGCCCGGGATTTTACCAAAAATCCCGCGCGCCCGTGATGACGTTCGCGTGAGCCCGCCGGCCTTCCGAGGCCGCGACCCGGTTGATGCGGCGGCCGAGCATTGTCAAAATAGTGTCATAGACTGGAGGATGCCAAGATGACCCGAAAGCCCAAGTCCGACGACAAGCAGACCAAGCGAAAGGCAGCACGCCCACGGCATATGACGCGGACTCCGTTCCGGGGCGGTTTCGAGATCCACTCCTCGGCCGAGCCCAAGGCGCCGGCGAAATCGCTTTCCAACAAGGTGTACAACAAGGAACTGGCACGCCTGCATGTGGAACTGGTCAAGCTGCAGGAATGGATCAAGGCACGCGGCCTCCGGACGGTGGTGATCTTCGAGGGGCGCGACGCTGCCGGCAAGGGCGGCGTCATCAAGCGCATCACCCAGCCCCTGAACCCCCGCGTTTGCCGCGTCGTCGCGCTGGCCAAGCCGACCGAGCGTGAAAAGACGCAGTGGTATTTCCAGCGCTACGTCGCCGAACTGCCGTCGGCCGGCGAGATGGTGATGTTCGACCGCTCCTGGTACAACCGCGCCGGGGTCGAACGGGTCATGGGGTTCTGTTCGGAGGACGAATACCGCGAATTCCTGCGCTGGGCGCCAGAATTCGAGCGGATGCTGGTGCGCTCCGGAATCATCCTCATCAAATACTGGTTCTCCGTCTCCGATGCCGAGCAGGAGCGGCGTTTTCAGGCCCGTGCGGAAGATCCGACCAAGCACTGGAAACTGAGCCCCATGGACCTGGAATCGCGCGACCGCTGGCTCGACTACTCGAAGGCCAAGGACGAGATGTTCGCCTTTACCGACATCAAGCAGGCACCCTGGTACGTTGTCGATGCCGACGACAAGAAACGCGCCCGGCTCAATTGTATCAATCACCTGCTCACGATGATTCCCTACAAGGACCTGACGCCGAAACGCATGCGCCTGCCGAAGCGAAAAGCGCCGAAATCCGCCTACGTGCGCCCGCCCATGTCGGAGCAGAACTTCGTGCCGGAGGTATTCTAACATTCTCCACAAACTTTTCGTAAATTGGGCCGTGATTCTTCGGCCGGAGGGGTGTTAAATTCTGCTGCTCCGTCATCCTCGGGAGGAATGAAAATGGCTTATACGTTGGATCAATTCGCGGCCGACTGCCGCAGCGCGCTGCAGGCCGATGGCGGCCCCGCCGGCCGCGAAAAGGTGCGCAAGTGCCTCGAGCGGGCGCTCAAGGACGAGGCGTTCGTCGCCAAGCACCTGGGTCCGCAAGTGACCAAGGCGCGCGACATCATCTACGAGGATCCGGACCTCGGCTTCTGCATCTGCGCCCACGTCTACGAGGGCGCTAAGCACGGCGACCCGCACGACCACGGCCCGACCTGGGCGATTTATGGGCAGGCCATCGGCGAAACCGAAATGACCGACTGGAAGATCGTCGCGCCGCCGCAGGGCGAGAAGCCGGGCAAGGTCGAGAAGGTGAAGAGCTACCGGCCGCTGGAAGCCGCCTAACTGCGCGTAATATCGATCAGGCGGTGCCGTCGTCCTTCGGCGGCATCAGCTTGAGCGACGCGGAATTCATGCAATAGCGAAGACCCGTCGGCGCCGGCCCGTCGGGAAAGACGTGGCCGAGATGCGCGTCGCAGCGCGCGCACAGCACTTCGGTGCGGCGCATGAAGAAGCTGATGTCCTCTTCCTCGGCGACGGCCGCGTCGGCGACGGGCTTGAAGAAGCTCGGCCAGCCGGTGCCGGAATCGAACTTGGCGCCGGCGTCGAACAGCGGATTGCCGCAACAGATGCAGACGTAGATGCCCGGGTCCTTGCACTTGTCGTATTTCCCCGTAAAGGCGCGCTCGGTGCCTTTCTGGCGGGTGACCTTGTACTGTTCGGGCGTCAGTTGCCGGCGCCATTCGTCGTCGGTCTTGGTGATCTTGTCCATATCGGCCTCGCTCGCCGGGCGGGTTTTGAGTTCGCATAATTATATGGAGCCACCAGCCCGCTTGCGCAAGATCGTCCGCTGCCGCTACCCTATTCGTGATCACAAGGGAGGTGCCTTGGTGGCGTCCGACAACCAGCGAAATGCTCTTGAACGGGAAATCGTCGGACTATTCGACAACATCCAGCGGATCAAACGTGAGCTCGCCTCGGTCAAGCACCCGAAGGCGGACGAGGATATGCTCGGCTCGGTCGCCGACCAGCTTGCCGCCATCGCCGACGAGACCACAGAGGCCGCCAACGAAATCATGTCGGCGACTGAGGCCATCAATGCCGTCAATCAGGACCTGATGAAGCAGGTCAAGTTCGGCGGCGCGCGCGACTACTTCGTCAAGATCGACAAGGGCATCGAGCGCATCTTCGAGGCCTGCTCGTTCCACGACATCACCGGCCAGCGCCTGAGCCGGATCGTCCGGACCATCAACCGGATCGAGGGGACGCTGAACTCTCTGGTGGTGATCGTCGGCAAGGACTCCATCGCCGCCCTGCCGGTCGAGACCAACACGCTTTCCAAGATGGACGGCGATATCGAACTTGCCGGCCCGCAACTGGCGGAGCAGGGCTTGAGCCAGAATGACATCGACAAGCTTTTCGATTGAACGGAAAAACAACGTATGAGTGACTCCCTTATCGTGGTCCTGGTGCTTGTCAGCACCGCGGCGATCGCATTCGAGATCGGCATCTCCAGCGCCATTCTCGAAATTCTCGCCGGTATTTTGCTGGCGGCCTTTTTCGCCGATATGCCGACGTTGGACTGGCTCCACTTTCTCGCCAACCTGGGCATGCTGACGCTGATGTTCCTGGTCGGGTTCGAGGTCGACGTCGACCGCCTGCGCGAGACCTGGCGCACCAGCGTAATCATTGGCGTATGTGCACTGCTGGCGCCGTTGGGCGGCGTGCTCGCGGTCGGCCTGTGGTGGCTCGATCTGGCACCGAAGACGGCGGGGCTGCTTGCCATCGGGCTTTCCACGACCTCGCTTGCGCTGGTCTATCAGGTGCTTCGGGAGCGCGGCATTCTGGCGACGCCGGCGGGCCAGGTTATGCTCGCCGCCGCCTCCGTGGTCGACGTGCTGAGCATGATGATCCTGGCCCTGGTGATGGGCGACGTCGGCTGGGGCACGGCGATCTTCCTGATCGTCGTGGTGCCGACCTGCCTCGGGCTGCCGCGCTTGGGCAAGTGGATATTCCGCCGCTACAAGGGCTCGCTGGTCGAGTTCGAGTTGCGCTTTCTGCTGGTTACGCTGATCGGCCTCGGTGTCATGGCCGAGAAGATCGGCGGCCTGCATCCGGCCATCGTCGCTTTCGCGCTCGGCATCATCATGTCGGAAGTGATGGAGGAGCACGAGGAGCTCGAACAGAAGCTGAAGGGCGTGGTGTTCAGCCTGTTCGCGCCGGTGTTTTTCCTCTATGCCGGCATGCAGTTCGAGGTCGAGAAGGTGAACGCCGAACTGCTCGGCCTGGCGGCGCTGCTTCTGGTCGTCGCCTGGGGCTTGAAGTACCTGGGCACCTCCATTCCGTTCCGCGCCCTGATGAAGGGGTCCTGGCATATCGCCGGCCTGGCGTTCAATTACCGGCTCAGCTTCGGCGTGATCACCGCGACCGTCGGTCTCAACAGCGGCATCCTCAACGACAAGCTCTACGCGGTCATCCTTATGGTGATCATCGGCAGTGCCATTGTGCCGGCGATCCTGTTACGCCAGAAGCCGGCAGAGTTCGAGTAAGGCCCGTTCAGCCGATCCCGCGCCCCATGGCGTAGAATTCGTCGTTGGGGTGCATATTGGTCATGTTGGCGAGCCGGTTGCTCATGCCGAAGAAGGCGGAGATGGCGCCGATGTCCCAGATCTCGTCGTCGGTGAAGCCGTAGCCGCGCAAGGTTTCGAAATCGGCGTCGACGATCTCGTGTGCCTTCAGCGATACCTTCATGGCGTAGTCGAGCATGGCCTTCTGTCTATCGGTGATGTCGGCTTTGCGATAGTTGATGGCGACCTGGTCGGCGACCAGCGGATTCTTCGCACGGATGCGCAAGATCGCGCCGTGGGCGACGACGCAATACTGGCAGAAGTTGGCGTTAGAGGTGGCGACCACGATCATCTCGCGTTCGGCCTTGGTCAGGCCCTCTTTCTTTTCCATCAGCGCATCGTGGTAGTCGAAGAAGGCGCGGCATTCGTCGGGGCGGTGCGCCAGCACCAGAAACACGTTGGGCACGAAGCCGGCCTTTTCCTGAACGGCCAAGATGCGTGCGCGGATGTCGTCCGGCAGGTTCGTTAGCTCGGGCACCGGGAAGCGGCTGATGGGATGGGCTGGATCGGTCATGGGGCGTCACCTGGGTAATCGGGCGGCCGAAGCGGCGGCAAGGTTTCACCGCATAGGGTCGGACATGCGGCCGAACGGCGCAATACCCGCGGTCGTTTCCGGCCTGGCGGCGCTACCGCTCTTGACCCTGTAGTGCCCGGCTCCGAAGATGGTAGTGCGTAGTCCGAGTGGGAGGGGATCATGGCCGCCAGCGCGAAAAAATCCAAAGCGCGTGCCGCCGATGCACCTAAGCCGCTGGCGGCGGCCGAGGTTGGCTTTCCCGATTTCGCCCCCGGCAGCGTTCCCAAGGCTTTCTCCGTTTTCGATCTTACCAGTCACGCTCGAGCCCGCGAGGCGCTGGAGTTCGCGCTCGGCATCCGTGACCCTGGGTTCAACGTGTTCGTGCTCGGCGAGGATCGCGCCGGCCGGCTGACCGAGACCATGGCGTTCCTGGAAAAGGCGATATCGAAGAAGCCGGTTCCCGACGACTGGGTCTACCTAAACAACTTCCGCCACGCCAACGAGCCCAGGCCCTATCGATTGCCGGCTGGCCAGGCAGTCAAGTTCGCCAAGGATATCGAACATTTGGTCGGCCGTATCCGCGAGGCGCTGGAGAAGGCGTTTTCGAGCGACGACTTCAAGGCCCAGGTGAAAGCCCACGGCGAGGAACTCAACAGGCAGGTCAACGATATGTTTCAGGCGCTCAGGCGCGAGGCAGAGGCCAATGGCCTTTCCCTGGTGAGCTTGCCGGACGGGCGCATGAGCGTGGTGCCGGTGAAGGCATCGCCGCCGCTCACTCTGATCGGCGATTCGCAGACAATGCCGGCAAGCACCGGTGTTGCCGCCGATACGGCCAAGGTCAAGGTGCGCCAGCATTTGAACGAGCGCCTGGTCGAGGTCTCGCAAGCCGCCGGCGAAAAGTAGGCCGAATTCGAAACCTGGGTCGGCGAGCTCGAGCGTACGATCGCCGATACCGCGATTGCCGGCCTGATCCAACGTGTCGCCAAGCGCTATACGGGCGTCGCCGAACTCGACCAATGGTTCCAGGCCATGCACGACGACATCCTGGAAAATCTGGGCATCTTCCGCGTCGAGCACCAGCAGGGGGAATTGGCTTTCGGCGGTGCGGCACAGCGTTATGCCGTCAACGTCATCGCCGACCATGCCGACGACAAGAGCCCCAAGGTCGTGCTCGAGTCGAACCCGTCCTACGAAAACCTGTTCGGCCGCATCGAGTACCGGCGCTTCCAGGGAGGCCTATTCACCGATTTCACGCTGATCCGGTCAGGCGCGCTGCACCGGGCCAATGGCGGTATTCTGGTCGTGCGCGCCGAGGCCATGGCCATGGACCCCATGGCCTGGTCGTTCCTCAAGGGGGCGCTCCGCGACCGCGCCATCGGCATCGAGGAGTTCAGCCATGAAGGGTCCGTCGCCGTCGCCGGCGCGCCGAAGCCCGCACCGGTGCCGTTGGAGACAAAGGTCGTGCTGATCGGCAGCCCGCAGGCCTATTACGCGTTTTTCTCGGTCGACCCGGAGTTCCGCATGCACTTCAAGGTCAAGGCGGACATCGACGCCGACATGGCGGCCAGCCCGGCCAACCGGCGCATCTACGCGGGTCTGATTCAGCGCCTTGCGGAAGCGGCCCCGCCGGCCGGTATCGAGGCCGATGCCATCAACTGCCTGCTCGGCTATGCGTCCCGCATGGCCGAGGATCGGCGGCGCCTGACGGCCCGCTACGAACTTCTCGGCGACGTCATCATGGAGGCGCAGGCGCTGGCCAAAAACGGCAAGAAGCCGCTTACCCGGGGCGACCTCCTTCGGGCGCTCGACGCGCGAAACCACCGCAACGCCCGCATCGAGGACCGGATGCACGAAGCGATCAGCGACGGCACCATCATGATCACGGTGAAAGGCAGCGCCGTTGGCCAAGTCAACGCCCTGGTGGTGCGTGATCTCGGCGACCATGCCTTCGGCGCCCCCGTCCGGGTCACGGCGCGGGCCTCGGTCGGCCATCTCGGCGCAATCAACATTGAACGTCAGGTGGCGCTTGGCGGGCCAATCCAGCAGAAGGGCATGTTGGTGCTGCAAGGCTATCTGGCCGGGACCTTTGCACGCTCTATGCCGGTCTCGTTCGACTGCTCGGTCACCTTTGAGCAGAGTTACGGCGGTGTCGAGAGCGACTCGGCATCCATGGCCGAATTGGTCGCGATCCTTTCGGCGCTGGCCGGTGTGCCGTTGCGCCAGGACCTCGCGATCACCGGATCGGTCAACCAGCACGGCGAGGCCCAGGCCATCGGCGGTATCACATACAAGGTCGAGGGTTTTCATCGCGCCTGCCGCGACGCCGGCCGGCTGACCGGCAGGCAGGGTGTGGTATTACCCGCCGTCAACGCGCGAAACCTCGTGCTCGACGCGGAGACGGAGGCCGATATCAAGGCCGGGCGGTTTCATCTCTGGCCGGTCGATACGGTCGAACAGGCAGTGGAGCTTTTCACCGGTCTCGCGGCGGGCAAGCCCGACCGCAAAGGCGAATTCCCGAAGGACAGCGTCTACGGCCGCGCCATGGCGACGCTGAGCGAGTTCGATGCGATCTTGACCGAACGGAAACGTTCGACGCACTGACGATCAGGCATAGAGTCCCCGCCACATCTGGTCGCCGACGCCGTGCTCGTTCAGCACCTGGGCGACCAGCGCGCGCATCAGATCACGGACCGATACGATGCCGACCACCTTGTGACCTTCCTTGACCAGCAGGTGGCGGGTTTCCTGGTCGCGCATCAGCATGAGCGCATCGAGCGCGGTGTGATTGATGTCGACGGCGACCGGGTCCGGGGTCATGACGTGGATCAGCAGCGTGTCGGCGGGCGACAGCCCTTCGGCAACGACGCGGTCGACGATGTCGTGGTCGGTGACGATGCCGTAGGTCTCGCTACCCTCGCTCACCAGCACGGCGGCGATTCCCCGGTCGGCCATGGCTCGCGCCGCGTCGACCACGGTGTCCTCGCCGTGCATCTTGAGGAGCTTCTGTTCGCCGATCAGATCGCGGATTGTACGTTCTAACATGATCGTGCCCTCCCATGATCCGGTTGCAGCCTTTTGGGCTATGGGAGAAGTCTATTCCCGAAGGCGGCATTGGGCTTTGATCCTAGTCAACCGGCGGCTTCGCGGGCGGCTAACGGCGGGACGAATCCGATTTGGGCCGGCGCCGCTTGGCCGGCGATATCGAGGGCGAAGCCGCCGGCCGCGATCATCCGCTCGATCTCTTCCGGTGCGCGCTCTACGTAGCCGATGGCGGCCGCGCGGCCGAGGCTGTGTCCGAACGCCGCCGACGTCACCTGGCCGACAGGCTTCGAGGCGTGCAGGATCGGCTCGCCGCCGATGGGATAATCGGCCGCGTCGTCGAGCACGATATGGACGAGGCGGCGTTTCAGGCCATCCGCGCGCTGGGCCAAGAGCGCGTCCTCGCCGATGAAGCCGCCGGGCTTGCCGAATCGGATGACATTTTCGAGGCCGGCCTCCAGCGCCGTGTCGCCGGCACCCATGTCGTGGCCCCAGGCACGGAAGCCGCGTTCGATCCTGAGTCCCGAGAGCGCCAGCGTGCCGCCGTGGCGAAGGCCGAATTCGGTACCGGCTTCGAGCAGCGTCTCGCAGACCTGCGGGGCGAATTCGCTCGCCACGAACAGCTCGAAGCCATCTTCGCCCGCATACGACAGCCGCGCCGCGCGCACATGCGCGTAGCCGAGTTCGATCACGCGCTGGCGGTAACGCTTGAAACCAGCGGTGCTGACATCGGCCGGGCTGACGCGCGCCATCAAGTCGACCGACTTGGGGCCGGCGAGCGCCAGGATGCCAAAGGCGGAAGTCACGTCGGTGACAGTGACGCCGACAGCACCCACCGCCGCCATGCGCCGACGCAGCCCGGCCCCGAGCCGGGGTTCGGTGCCAGTGCCGGCGACCAGCATGAAGGCGTCTTCGGCTAGGCGAAGGACGGTCATTTCCGCCTCCACGCCACCCCGGTCGTTGAGCATCAGCGTATAGACGATGCGATCGAGTGCGACATCGAGATCGTTGCACGAAAGGCGTTGCAGGAAGGCGAGCGCGCCCGGCCCCTCGACACGGAACTTGGCGAAGCTCGATTGATCGAACATTGCGACCGCCTGGCGCGCCGCCAGGTGTTCGGCGCCGATGGCCTCGAACCAGGCCGGACGGCCGAAGCAGGGGCGATGCTCAATGATTTGGCCTTCGGGGACGAAATATTCCGGCCGCTCCCATCCGGCGCGAACGCCGAAGCTGGCGCCGCCCGCCGCGAGCAGGGCATGTACGGGCGAGCGGCGGAGCCCGCGCACCGTCTCCGGGCGCCGGCCCGGATAGCTGATGGCGTAATGATGGCCGAGTTCCTCGGGGATGCGCTCGAATAGAGCTTTGAGGTTGCCCTGGAACGGCGCGAAGCGCCGGGCATCGACCTCGGCGAGGTCCATGGTCGGACGTCCCTCGACAATCCATTCCGCGAGCGCCTTGCCGGCGCCGCCGCCGGACGCGACGCCGACCGAGTTCATACCGCAGCCCATATAGAAGCCGTCGAGCTCCGGGCTTTCGCCCAGGATGAAGTTGCCGTCGGGGGTGAAGCTCTCGGGTCCGTTCAGGAGCATGCGGGCGCCGGTGTCGGCAAGCGCCGGGATGCGGTGGATGGCGTTTTCCAGCATCGGCTCGAAATGATCCCAATCCTCGTTCAGGAGATCGAAGGCGAAGTCCTTGGGCAGGTTCTCGAGCGGCAGCGGCTTGGCATCGGGCTCAAAACAGCCGACCAGCAGGCCGCCGACCTCGTCGCGGATATAGAGATGCCCGTCGTGGTCGGAGAGGGTGGGGAGGTGACCCTCGATCCCCATCGGTTCGGTTAGAAGATAAAAGTGCTCGCAGGCGAAGAGCGGCGCGGTGACGCCGGCCAGGGCGGCGACCTCCCGGCTCCAGAGGCCGGCGGTCAGCGCGACCGCCTCGCAGGCGATGCGGCCCTTGGCGGTGACCACGGCGCTGACGCGGCCCCGCGTCTTCTCGAGACCGGTGACCGGCGTGTCTTCGATGACCAGGGCGCCCATCGCCTTGGCGCCTTTGATCAAGGCGGCGCAGACATCGGACGGGTTGACCCGCCCGTCGGCGCGCGCATAGACCGCGCCGATCAGATCGTCGGTGCGGATCAGGGGCCACATGCGGCCGGCTTCTTCCGCGCCGATGACCTCTACCTCTAGCCCGAACAACCGCGCCAGCGCCGCCTGGCGCTTGATGTGGGTGAAGCGGTCGGGGTTGGTGGCGATGCTGAGGCTGCCTTGCGAGAGCCAGCCGGTGGCTTGGCCGGTTTCGGCCTCAAGCGATTGATAAAGCTGGGCGGAATGGCCGATCAGCCGGGTCAGGTTGGCGCTGGAACGGAGCTGGCGCACCTGCGCCGCCGAATGCCAGGTGGTGCCGCAGGTCAGCTGCTTGCGTTCCAGCAGGACGACGTTCTTCTTGCCGGCCTTGGCCAGGTGATAGGCGGTCGAACATCCCATGATGCCGCCGCCGATGACGACGACGCTGGCTTCGCTGGGTAGGACGGACATGATGACGGCGCTCCTTGGAACAGGACGACGGGGTAGTATCATCCCGATGCACCATTTGAAGCAATAGCGAAACATATGTTTCTATAACGCGTGCGGCCTTGGCTTTTACGCCCGCGTCCGCATGGTGTAAGAAACGAGGATCAGGCGGGAGGTTGCTTTGTCCTACGAGATCAGACCGTTGGCGCCGGGATTCGGCGCGGAGGTGTTCGGCGTCGATCTGGCGCGGGATGCCGACGACAACCTGGCGGGTGCGCTGATCGGCGCCTGGCGCGATGCCGGCGGGCTTCTTGTCATCCACGACCAGGAAATCTCGACCGAGGACCACATCCGTTTCGCCAGCCGCTTCGGCCCGCTGTTCGGCGCCGCCGACGAGTCGCCGCTGCAGGATACCGTCAGCCGTTACATCCATCCGGACTACCCGGAGATCTACCGCGTCTCCAACCAGGTCGACGCCGAGGGCAAGCCGACCGGGCGCAAGGGTGCCGGCACTTACTGGCATTCCGACGTCAGCTTCCGCGAGCGCCCGGCCCAGGCCTCGATTCTGCTCGGAAAACAAGTGCCGCCGGTCGGCGGCGATACCGTCTTCGCCGATCAGGCCCGCGCCTACGAGGCGTTGAGCGACACCATGAAGGAACTGCTGGCGCCGCTTTACGCCTGGCACGATTTCGAGATCGCCGCGCGCAGCCAATACGCCAAGCCCGTCGTCGTCGAAGCCGACATGGAGGGCGCCAACCGTGCGCGCCATCCGTTGGTTCGCACCAAGCCCGAAACCGGACGCAAAAGCATCTTCGCCAATCCGGGTTTCACCTCGCATATCGATGGCATGACGGCGGCCGAAAGCCAGGCGCTCTTGAAATTCCTATACGAGCATTCGATCCGGCCCGAATTCCTCTACCGCCACCGCTGGCACCAGCACGACATGGTGATCTGGGACAACCGCTCGCTGATGCATTATGCCGTCATGGACTACCCCGACGACCAGCCGCGCTACATGGAGCGTTGCACCGTCATCGGCGAACGGCCGGCATAGGAAACGACATGAGCGACGCGCCACCCTTGATCCGCATGGCCGGTGTCGAAAAACGCTTCGGTCCCAATCATGCGCTGCGCGGTGTCGATCTCTCGATCGGTAAGGGCGACTCGCTGGTTTTGATCGGCGGGTCTGGTTCAGGCAAGACGCTGATCCTCAAATGCATCATGGGCCTGGTGCCGTTCAGTGTCGGCCGCGTCGAGTTCGAGGGCGCCGACGTCGCCGGCTTCGACGCCGATGCCCGTCAACGATTTCTCGACCATTTCGGCATGACCTTCCAGAAATCCGGACTGTTCGATTCCATGCCGGTCTGGGAGAACGTCGCCTTCCGGCTGTTGCAGGAAGGCATGAGCCGTACCGAGGCCAAGGAGCGCGCCATCGACAAGCTCGCCGCCGTCGGGCTCGACGCGCCGACGGCCGATCTCTACCCGGCGGAGCTTTCCGGCGGCATGCAAAAGCGCGTCGGCCTCGCGCGCGCCATCGCCAACGATCCGGACATCCTGTTCCTGGATGAACCTACAGCCGGCCTCGACCCGATCATGACCAACGTCATCAACGAACTGATTGTCGATATCGTCCAACGTTTGGGCGCCACGGTGGTCTCGATCACGTCCGACATGTCGAGCCTCAAGGTCATCTCGCAACGTGTCGCCATGGTGCACGAAGGCCGCATCATCTGGGAGGGGCCGACCGAGACGGTGATGGAAAGCGGCGATCCGTTCGTCGACCAGTTCGTCCACAGCCGAGCCGAAGGCCCGATTCACATGGCGGTGAAGGCGCTCTGACGCTTCAGGCGTGTTCTAGCATCACCTTGTGGCGCAGCGCCATGATGCGGTCGTGTTCGGCCAATGCGGCGGCGTCGAAATCCGCCTTCGGCGCGTGCTCGGGCAGGAAATGCCGGTACCTGTCCTCGCCCCTTACCAATATGGCGCTGTCGGCGCCGTTGGTCGGGCGCACGTGCGCAGCCATGTAGCGGATGGCGATGCCGATGCGCGGTTGGGAACTGGTATTCGGTGCCGAGGCATGCGCGGTGTTGCCGTGGTGCAGGGACATTTCGCCGGGTTCGAGCACGATGGCGCGGGTGTCGGCGTCGTCAATGACGCGCTCCATGGTCTGGCCGCGGCTGAGCAGGTTGTTGTCGTCCTTGGTGTCGCGATGCGCCTCGCCGAACCATTTGTGCGAGCCCGGCACCATCCGCATGCAGCCGTTCTCCAGCGTGGCGGGCGTCAGCGCCAGCCAGGCCGAGACCACGTCTCCGGGCTCGAGCCCCCAGTAGGTCAGGTCCTGGTGCCACGACACATGGGCGCCGTCGCCCGGTCGCTTGGCGAAGAAGGCGGTGCTCCAACAAAGAATGTCGGGGCCGATCACCGACTCTACCGGGTCGAGGATTTCGGGGCGGCGAATAAGACCGTCGAGCCAGGTCATCAACAGGTGGTTTTTGAGGCTCCGGAACTTGCCGGTGAGCGAACCGCGCTCGGCCTCGATGGCTTCCAAGCCGGCCAGCAGGGCCGCCGCTTCCGCCGCCGGCATGACGCGGATCGGCAGCACGAAACCGTCGGCCTCGAAACGCGCGCGGTCGGCCTCGCTCAACCCCGGCATGGCGGCGCTCAGCCTTCCATCCCGCGATAGAGCACGGCCTGACGCAGTGCGTTGACGCGGTCATGCTCTGCGATGGCCGCGGGGTCCATGTCGGCGACTGGCGAGGTTTCCAACTCGAAATGGCCGTAGCGGTCCTGGCCGCGCACCAGAAGCGCGCTTTCGGCACCGGCGACGGAGCGCACGTGCGGCGCCATGTAGCGAATAGCGATGCCGATGCGGCGGTCGGCGGCGAGGTTCGGCCCGGACGCATGCGCCGTGCCGGCGTGATGCAGCGACATCTCGCCCGGTTGCAGTTCGATGAACGCGGCCTCGTCCTCGTTCATTTTTTCGGCGATCTCCTGGCCGCGGGTCAGCAGATTGGACGCTTCGTTGGTGTCGCGGTGGGCCAGCACCGGCCACTTGTGCGAACCCGGCATCATCCGCATGCAGCCGGCCTCGCGCGTCACGTCGCTGAGCGCGATCCAGGCGGTAGTGACGTCCTCGGCCGGCTCCAGGCCCCAATAGGTGATGTCCTGGTGCCACGAGACGAAGTTGCCGTCCTTCGGCTCCTTGATGAAAAAGCTGGTGCCCCAGCAGAGGATATCCTCGCCGATGATCTGTTCGACCGCATCGAGGACGCCGGCGTCGCGCCCCGGGCGGTGACCCCGGCTCGGCGCGAGGTGACTCGTCCGAGGCAGGCGGTCGCCA
>JAYOXJ010000018.1:0-5695 GCA_038152725.1 Rhodospirillaceae bacterium | reverse complement strand
GGTCAGAAGCAGGTGAGTCTTGCGGCTTTGGCGCTTGGGATCGACGTGGCCGCGCTGGGCTTCGTAGGCCTCCAGCTGGCGGCGCAGGCTTGCCGCGCGTGCGGTCTCGATGACGCGGATCGGGGCGGCGAAGCCGTCGGTTTCGTAATTTTTTAGTATGGTACTGTCGGCCTCGGTCATGGTTTCCTCCTTGCGGGTGAAACGACTATAGTCGCCGCGGCTGTGATATATCAACACCCCGAGACGCCATAAGGAACGAACAATGCCGGACATCCAACTCAGCCTCGCCGACGCCCGCGCCTTGGCCGAACAATGCCTCAAGATCAACGGGCTCGACGACGCCAACGCGGCGGCGACGGCTGCCAACATGGTCGCCGCCGAGCGCGACGGCTGCGTTTCGCATGGGCTTTTCCGGCTGCCGGGCTACGTCACCTCGCTCCGCGCCGGCAAGTTCGACGCCAACGCCAGTCCGACGATCGAGCAGCTCGCGCCCGGCGTGATCCGGGTCGACGCCGGCGCCGGCCTCGCGCCGCTGGCGGTGACGAAGACGTTGGAAGCGCTGGCGCCATTGGCCCGCACGCAAGGCATCGCCGCCGCCGCCATCGTCCGCGTCTTCCACATGGCGGCGATGTGGCCCGACGTCGAGCCGTTGGCCGAGCAAGGCCTGGCCGCACTCGCCATGACCGCGTCGGCGAGTTTCGTCGCTGCTGCCGGCGGCAAGAAACCCTTCTTCGGCACCAACCCGATGGCGTTTGCGTGGCCGCGGGACGGCGAGCCGCCGATGGTGTTCGACCAGGCGGTCTCGGTCATGGCGCGGGGCGAGGTGATGATTGCAGCGCGCGACGGCCACCAGTTGCCCGAGGGTGTCGGCCTCGACAGCGACGGCAACCCGACGACCAATCCCCAGGCGGTGCTGGATGACGGTGTGCTGCTGCCGTTCGGCGGCTACAAGGGTTCGGCCATCGCCTTGATGGTCGATCTCCTCGCCGCCGGGCTGATCGGCCAGCCGTTCAGTCCTGAAATCCGTCGCGCCGCCAACTTCGACGGTGGCCCGGAATCGGGCGGCATGCTGATCATCGCGCTCGATCCGGACCGTTTCGGCGACGCCGAAGGGTGGCGGCAACATGCGGAAACGTTCTTCGCCGAAATGCTGGCGCAAGAGGGCGTGCGCCTGCCCGGCCAGCGCCGTTTCGCCAATCGCGCGCGGACGACGAAGGAAGGAATCCGGCTGCCGGCGGCGCTGCATGCCAAGATCGTCGAATTGTCTGGCCATTCCTGACCCGCCGCGCTAACCGTTCGGCCGTATTTTCCCCGCGAAAACGCTGCCGGACCCGCCATGACCGCCATCCAGAATCCGTCGCTGCCCAAGGACAAGATCAAGGTGCTCTTGCTCGAGGGCATTTCCGATACCGCCGTGGCCAAGCTCAATGCCGCCGGCTACACCAACGTCGAACGGCTGACCAAGGCGCTCGACGGCGACGATCTGATTGCCGCACTTGATGGCGTGCGCATGCTCGGCATCCGGTCCCGCACCCAGGTGACGGAAAAGGTCGTCGCGGCCACCAATTCGCTGATCGCGGTCGGCTGTTTTTCCGTCGGCACCAACCAGATCAACCTGGACGCCGCGCGCTCCAAGGGCATTCCGGTGTTCAATGCGCCGTTCTCCAACACGCGCTCGGTGGCGGAACTGACCATTGCCGAGATCGTCATGCTGTTCCGCCGCACCTTCCCGCGCTCGATGTCGGCGCATCAGGGCAAATGGGAAAAGTCGGCGTCGCGTTCGAACGAGATCCGGGGCAAGGTGCTGGGCATTGTCGGCTACGGCAACATCGGCTCGCAACTGGCGGTGCTGGCCGAGGCCATGGGGCTTCGCGTCATTTACTACGATCACACCGAGAAACTGCGCCATGGCAACGTCGAGCCGACCGACAGCTTGGACGATCTCCTCGCCGCCGCCGACGTGGTCTCGCTGCACGTGCCGCAGACGCCGGTTACCAAGGGGATGATCGGCGCTGAGCAGATCAAACGCATGAAGCCGGGCGCCTTTCTCATCAACAACTCGCGCGGTACCGTCGTCGACATCGAGGCGACCGCGGCGGCGTTGAAATCGGGGCATCTCGGCGGTGTCGCCATCGACGTTTTCCCGAAGGAACCACCGTCCAACGCCGAACCCTTCACCTCGCCGCTCCAGGGCCTCGACAACGTCATTCTGACGCCGCACGTCGGCGGCTCCACGGCGGAAGCGCAGGAGCGCATCGGCGAGGAAGTGGCGAAGAAGCTGGTCGACTATTCCGATGTCGGCGCCACCATCGGCGCGGTCAACTTTCCGCAGGCGCAGCTCACGCGCGGCCATCCCGGCACCCGTTTCATCCAGGTACAGAAAAACCTGCCTGGCGAGCTCGGGCGCCTGAACGAGGTGTTCGCCGACCACAATGTCAACATCGCCGCCCAGTTCTACGAAACCGCCGGCGATATCGGTTACGTGGTGCTTGATGCCGATGGCGAGGTGCCAGACGCCGACAAAGTGCTCGAAGACATCCGCGCATTGCCGGGCACCATCCGCGCGCGCCGCTTGAGCGCACTCGGCTGATCAGCGGCCCTTCCACTCGGGCTTGCGCTTTTCCTTGAAGGCTCGCCTAGCCTCCTTGCTGTCTTCGGTCTCGAAGGCTTCCGAGACGACCTTGAGCGCGGCTTCCGGCACGTCCTCGAAGTCGAGGTCGGCGACGTCGTAAATGAACTTACGCGTGATCTTGAGCGTCAGCGGCGACATGGCGGCGATCCTGGCGGCGAGCGCCATGGTCTCGGATCTCAGCTCGGCCGCCGGCACCGCGCGGGTGATGAGGCCAAGCCGCTCGGCCTCGGTTGCGGTGATCGATTTCCCCGTATAGATCAGCTCGGCCGCCTTCATGCGCCCGATGATTTTCTGCAGAAACCATACGTGCATGCCGGGCGGAATGCCGGCGTTGGGGACGCCCGGATAGCCGAACTTGGCGTCCTCGGCGGCGATGATCATGTCGCAGCCGTAGGCCAGCGTGCAGCCGCCCTCCTGGGCGAAACCGTGCACCATGGCGATCATCGGCTTGGTCATGGCCCGGCAGCGGTGCATGTGATCGACGTAGAAGAGCCGCAGGAACGCATCCATGGCCGCCTCGCCGTAGTCGAGCGCATGCTTGAGGTCGAGCCCGCCGGATAGCCCCTTGCCGGCGCCCGACAACACGACGACGCGTACCTCGGGGTCATTGTCGGCGACGTCGAGCGCGGCGAGGTATTCGCGCGTCATCTCCTCGTGAACGAGGTTCAGGGGCGGCCGGTCGAGCACGATTTCGGCAATGCCGTCGACCGCCGTGTAGCGGAGGAACCGATAGTCTGCCATGGCCTTCAGCGGGTCCTGAATGACATCTGCGCCGGTCGGGTCACAGGATCTGGCTCAGGAATTCCTTGGTGCGCGGGTCCTTGGCTTCCTTGAAGAAGGTGGCCGGCGGGCCGTGCTCGACGATGACGCCGCGGTCGGTGAAGTAGATGTGGTTGGCGACCTCGCGGGCGAAACCCATCTCGTGGGTGACCAGGATGCAGGTCATGCCTTCCTCGGCCAGTTCGCGGATGGTGACCAGCACTTCCTTGACCGTCTCCGGATCGAGCGCCGCCGTGACCTCGTCGAACAGCATGACGTCGGGGCTCATGGCGAGCGATCGCGCGATCGCGACGCGCTGCTGCTGGCCGCCGGAAAGTTCGCCCGGATAGCTGTCTTCCTTGCCCTCGAGACGGACCTTCTTGATCAGCGCGCGCGCCCGCGCCTCGACCTCGGCCTTGTCGCGCTTCAGCACCGTGATCGGCGCCATCATGATGTTCTCGAGCGCCGTCTTGTGCGGGAACAGGTTGTACTGCTGGAACACCATGCCGACCTTCTTGCAGAGTTCCAGCTTGTTGAGTTCCGGGTCGTTGACCTCCTGGCCCTCGACCTTGATCGAGCCCCGTTGGATGTCGTTCAGCGCGTTGATGCAGCGGATGTAGGTCGACTTTCCCGAGCCCGACGGACCGATCACGCAGACGCACTCGCCTTTCATGACGTCCATGGAGATGCCCTTCAGCACCTCCAGTTCACCGAACGACTTGTGCACATCCTTCGCGCTGACCATCGGCTGGTCGGGCGTCCATCCGGTAACGGCATTCATCGGGCGTCTCCTTGTCAGAGTTTAACCGCGTATTTTCTTTCGAGCCTGATCGTCCACCGGGCGATCGGGTAAATATAGGCGAAAAAGGCGACCAGAACGAACGTATAGAACGGCGCCACCAACTCAGGCTTGTCACCGAGCGCGTTCAACGCCTCGCGGGTCGATTTCATCATCTCCTGCACGCCCAGGATCGAGCACAGGGGCGTCGCCAGGGTGAGGATCGCGTACCAATTCATCCATGGCGGGATCATGCGCTTGAAGCACTGCGGCAGGATGATCATCCACATCGTCTGGCGCCGGTTGAAGGCGAGGCTCTCAGCCGATTCCCACTGGCCGGTGGGGATCGAGCGCACGGCGCCGCGGACGATTTCGGCGATGTTGGCCATGATCGGCAGGCTGAGCGCGAAGGCCGCCTTGGTCCAGGCCGGCACGTCGTATTCGATGCCGCCGATCTTCACCCGGTAGGGCAGAAGCAGCATGAAACAGAACAGCAAAACCAACCATGGCGAGTTGCGGAAGAACTGGGTCATCGCCCAGCCGAGCCGGCGAAGCCACGCCTGGGTCGAAACCAGTGCCAGGCCCAGCAGGCAACCCATGACGGTGCCCATCAGCATGGAGAAGAAGCTGATCAAGAGGTTGAGGACGAAGCCCTCCATGATGAACGGCAGCCACTGCGGGAAGGCGACCCAGAAGGTGATCGCCTGCTTGGCGCCGGCGGCATGCGCCGCGCCGACGCTGACGACGAACGCCATGAATGCAAGCCCGACCATCCAGCCGGGAATGGTGAGACGTGGCACGCCCTCGATGGTCGGCCAGATTTCGGTGGCGCGCGGACGTTCCGCCGTCGGGTAGAGCACCGCCATATCGGAAGCGGGGCGGTCGGGGTCAAGGCCCGGAATCGGGCGCGCGATGGAAAAAATGTTCATGGCCGCGTCCTCAGCCGTATCCCGGAATTTTCATTTTCTGTTCCCACCGGTGCATGCCCCACACCAGGACGGCGACGAGGCCGACGTAGTAGATGAAAACGATGATCATCATCTCGGGCACGTTGACGTTGTCCGACCAAACTTGGGCCAGCGTATAGAGCATCTCCGGCACGGCGATTGCGAAGGCCTGGGTGGTGGTCTTCAAAAGGTTGATCAGGTTGTTGTTGAGCGCCGGCAGGCTGACCCGGAAGGCGAGCGGCAGGATCACGTATATGTAGGACTGCAGACGCGTGTAGCCCAAGGCCTCGGCCGCCTCGCGGGTCGAACTCGGTACTGCCTCGATGCCGGAACGGAATATTTCGACGTTGAAGGCGCCGGCGAAGAAACTCATGGAAATGACCGCCCAGCCGAAACTGGAGATCATCGGTTCGAAATAGCCGCCCTTGTCTACCTGAGGCGTGAAGTGCGTGCCGATGACGAAATAGAAGAACAGCAGTTGTACATAGGGCGGTGTGTTGCGGAAGAACTGGATGTAGCCCGCCCTCAGCATCCTGACCGCGCGGACCGGCGAGCCCTGTGCCCAGGCGCCGACGATAC
>JAYOXJ010000017.1:22846-24043 GCA_038152725.1 Rhodospirillaceae bacterium | reverse complement strand
TCGGGCTCTTCGCCAAGATCGTCGACGGGGGCGGCGTGGTCCGCGCCATCAAGGCGCGGGGGGCCGCCGGCCAGCCGCGCAGCTTCTTCGACAAACTCAACGACTGGGCCCGCGAAGAAGGTGCCGGCGGTCTGGGCTATATCGTCTACGGCGCCGACGGCGAGGCCAAGGGACCGATCGCCAAGAACCTGGAAGCAGACCGCACCGCCGCGATCAAACAAGTGGTGGAGGCCGCCGACGGCGACGCGGTTTTCTTCGTTTCGGGCAAGGAGGGCGATGCCGCCAAGTTCGCCGGCCGCGCGCGCGACCGTCTTTGCGACGAGTTGGGCCTGCGTGCCCAGGGCCGCTTCGATTTCTGCTGGATCGTCGACTTCCCGATGTTCGAACGCAACGAGGATACCGGCCAGATCGAGTTTTCGCACAACCCGTTCTCGATGCCGCAGGGCGGGCTGGAGGCGTTGGAGAGCAAGGATCCGCTCGACGTGCTGGCGTTCCAGTACGATATCGTCTGCAACGGCGTCGAACTGTCGTCGGGCGCGATTCGGAACCATCGCCCGGATATCATGGTCAAGGCGTTCGAAATCGCCGGTTACGGCCGAGAGGTGGTCGAGGAACAATTCGGCGGCATGCTGCGCGCCTTCCAATTCGGCGCGCCGCCGCACGGCGGCTCCGCGCCGGGTATCGACCGCATCGTCATGATGCTGGCGGATGAGCCGAATATTCGCGAAGTCATCGCATTTCCTATGAATCAGCGCGCCGAGGACCTGTTGATGGGGGCGCCCAGCGCCATCGACGAGCGCCGGCTGCGGGAACTGTATCTCAAGCTGAACCTGCCCCAACCGAAGGCCGAGAACTGAGCCGGCTGAAACAACCGGAAACAAAAAATCATAAAATTCCAGTTGCTTATGTGAGCCAGCGGAGTCAATACTCCCGTAGATCCCAAGCAAAGCACCAATAGAAGTGCATTTGTACTCATTGCAACCCAGCATGGACCGGACGTTCCGGGACTTGCGCTCTTGTGGGGCTAGGGCATGAAGAAATCATTGGCATTGGGGATCGGCGTGGTCGCGCTCGGCGGCTGTGCTTTGCCTGTTCCGTTACAAGTCGCATCTTGGGCATTGGACGGAATCTCTTATCTGGCGACCGACAAATCGGTAACCGACCACGGCATATCGCTGGTCGCGCACAAGGACTGCG
>JAYOXJ010000017.1:14229-22836 GCA_038152725.1 Rhodospirillaceae bacterium | reverse complement strand
GGACTGCGCACTGCTGCGCGGCGTGACGCACGGCCAGGTCTGCCGCGACTGGGACGACGCTGCGACGCTGGTCGCCGACGCCGGCGCCACTAAACATCCGACGCCGTCGATCAAGACGCCGTCCGACCGCATCGGCTATGCCGCTGCGGCGCATTCCGACATTCCGCCGCTCAACACCGACCTCGACACCGCCATGCCGAACGTGGAAACGCTCGCCAGTTTCTCCACCGCCGCCGGTCCGGCGGAGCCGAAGCCGGCCGTCGCCGTCAAGGCGCTGCATCCGTTGGCGCCCGTGGTCCAGGCGGCCGCGTTGAAGAAAACCGCGCCGGCACCTGCCGTCGTCCGGGAAAAGGCGCCGGCGAAGGCCAAGCGCCTGCCGCTGCCGGTTACCGCGACCGCACAATTGCCGGTCCAGGTGCGACCGGTGTCGACGGCGGTGCGTCTGGCCGGGACCGCGCGCGCGGAACCGGCCACTGGCATATACTATGTCATCGGCAGTTTCCGCAATTTCGCCAACGCGCATGAGTTCGCCAGCCGCTACGAACGGCTGGTTCCGGATGTGCTGGCGTCCAAGCTGGACGGCGCACCGGTGTTTCGCGTCGTCGTCGGGCCGGTGCCGGAAGGCAACGAGCGCCAGATCTATCGCCGTGTCGCCGATGCCGGGCTGAAGGACAGCTGGGCCATCCGCGTGTCGCCGGGCGATTGGCGTCTGGCCCGTCAGGTGATCACGCACCGCCATCAGGCCGGTGCCGGCACGGAACTCGCCAACGCCACGCGCTGACGCCTCGCGTTTAAATCTGAAATCCTCAATCGCTAAGGCCCGGCCGGGCTCGGTTTGGCTTGGGTTGGCCGGGCGCGCATGTTATATTCATCTTCATGAATGTGGTACGTTCGAACGTAGGCGAATTGGATATCGTTTCGACGTTCCTGCCCGCGGAAGAGACCCCGATTGAAGAACATCGCGAAGCGCTTCGCATATGGAACGAGAAGCGCGGCGACCGCATCGCGCCGGCTTGGCGCGAGGTCGAGCTGACCGATTTTCCGTTGTCGTTGTTGCGTTGCGTTGCGGTCACCGATCTGACCGAAAACCCCCTAAGTTCGACCTATCGGTATTGGGGGTCCGGGCTGACCCAGATTTACGGGCACGACTACACCGGCCGTTCGCCGTCGGACGTGCCGCCGAAAACCATTGGGTTCAACAATCAAGGCGGATGTGCGCGAATCCTCCGAGACCGCAAGCCGCATTTTCTGGCGCGCGAGTACTTGAACCACAACGGGTTCCTGGGGCGCGCCCTGATCCTGCGCGTTCCGCTCTCGGACGACGGCGTACACGTGAACCACAGCATCGCCTTCTTTCACTACGAATCGTCCGGCGGCGATCACGCCGAATTCTTTAAGAAGCTATTCGCCGGTCTCGATTGACCTCTGCGCGCCGTTCGCCGTCGAGGCCTAGACGTTGATGCGCGTGCGCTGACTCAACCCCTTGAGTAGGTCGTGGATGCGCCCGGATTGGCGCACCTGTGCCGAGTCCTGGGCGTTGTGGCGAAGATCGAACTGCAGGCGGTCGTTCCAGTATTTGACGAAATCGCGGCGCCGGTCCGGCTGTGCGCGCTCGCCGGTCAGGGCGCCGACGGTGCGGTTGTAGTCGGGGTGGAGCTCCGGCTGAAACGCCAGCGCGGTGTAGTCCTCGTAGGAGAGCAGGCCGGCGACATAGAGGTCCAGGCTGGCGTCGGTGATCTGTCGGGGAGACGCATTGCGTACATCGACGCCGGGGATCGGGCTGTCGTCATCTATCGGGGGTTCGGCCGGCTGCGGGCGCTCCGGGCGCTCAGTCGGTTCCGGCAGGCCGGGCGGCGGCAGCGAAATCAGGTGGCGTCCGGTCACCGTTGGCGGCGGGCCCACCGATGGTGCGGCGGATATCTGGTTCGCTTGGCTGACCATGGCGCGGATTCTCCTGTTGGCCGGCGCCGAGGGTTCAAAAAAATCCGGCGCGCGTTTATGATTTGTTAGCCCTTTTAAGCAAGTGTTATGCCAGCAAGATTGCGCATGAAATCAATCCGCCAGGCTCGGCCGGCTGGGCAAATTCTGCCGGCCTGGCGGATCCATTGTCATTTTATGCCGGGTCGGGATGGGCTAGGATGGCGCCCTGTGACCGCCGTTTCGGGGGCGGGGGTCCGGCAATGACAACGGAACATTATCGTAGGTTTTCATGACGTCTCCCCATTTTCGCCGGTCGCTTCGTGTGGTGTTCGGATTTGTCGCCATGGCGCTCGTCGCCTGCGCGTCGACGCCGGCGTCCGCCATCGACATGGCATCGCATCGCGCCATTTACGGGATGAAACTGCACGCCGCGCACAGCGGCAGCGGCATCACCGGC
Source organism: Rhodospirillaceae bacterium (assembly GCA_038152725.1). Lineage (GTDB taxonomy): Bacteria > Pseudomonadota > Alphaproteobacteria > Rhodospirillales > Casp-alpha2 > TMED8. Next base: position 20,459 of record JAYOXJ010000017.1, on the reverse strand, counting down.
GCGCGCGGCCGGATGGTCTACAGTTTCCGGGGCGCTTGCGAGGGCTGGTCATCGGAAACCAGCGTGAAACTGCAATTGCTCTATTCCGAGGGCGATCAGGTCGATACCGAATGGGCCTTCGCCAGTTGGGAAGCGCGCGACGGGAAATCGTATCAGTTCTCGACCCGCCAGGTGCGCAACGGCCAACTGGTCGAGAGCCTCAAGGGCAGCGTAGAACGAAAGGCGCCGGGCGATGCCGCGGAGGCGAAGTTCACCGATCCCGAGGACAAGGAGATCGAACTGCCCAAGGGCACGCTGTTCCCGACCGAGCATCTGGCCGATTTGCTCAAGGCCGGCGCGGCCGGAAGGAAGATCTATTCGCGCGTCGTTTTCGACGGCGCCAGCCTCGAGAACCCACACCGGATCAACGCCGTCGTCAGCCAACGCTCGCCTTTGTCGGAAGGCCAGGCGGCGCCGCTCGAAAAAGCGATCAAGGCGGGCGGGCTCAAGGATGCGCCGATCCAGCACTACCGCATGGCGTTTTTCGGCCTGCGAAGCGTCAAGGAACAGCCCGATTTCGAGTTGGGCGTCGACTACCGCCCGGACGGCGTGTCGCGTTTCATCCGCCAGGACTTCGGCGATTTCGTCGTCGATCTGACGCTGGAAAAGATCGAACTGTTCAAGAATTCCGGTTGCTAGGTTAAGGCCACAGCCACGCCGCACCCCGGACGCCGCTCGAATCGCCGTGGCGGTTCCGCGCGAGGCGCGTATCGCAGCGGTCCGAGAACACCCAGTTCTGCCAAAGCTTCGGGACGTTCTCGTAAAGGCGCGCGACATTCGACAGCCCGCCCCCCAGCACGATCACTTCCGGGTCGACGACGTTGATGACGGTGCTGAGCGCGCGCGCCAGGCGGTCCTCGTAGCGCGCCAGTGCGGCCTCCGCGTCGCCGTCGCCGGCCTCGGCGAGCGCTACGATCGCGGCGGCGTCGCAGGCGCTGCCGGTGGCCTCTTTGTAATCGGCCTCTAGTCCGGGGCCGGAGAGAAACGTCTCGATGCAGCCGCGTTTGCCGCAATAGCATTCGCGCCCCGGGCGCTCGTCGCGGCCGTCAGGGCTTTCCGCCGCCGTCTTCGGCCAGGGCAGCGGGTTGTGCCCCCATTCGCCGCTGATCGCGTTGGGCCCGACCCAGAGCCGGCCCGCGACGACGAGCCCGCCGCCGACGCCGGTGCCGAGGATGACGCCGAACACGGTTCTGGCACCCTGGCCGGCACCGTCGGCGGCCTCCGACACGGCGAAACAGTCGGCGTCGTTGGCGAGCCGCACGTCGCGGCCGAGCTTGGCGGCGAGGTCGGCGTCGAGCCGATGCCCGATCAGGCAGGTCGAGTTGGCGTTCTTGATCAGCCCGGTTGCCGGTGAAACCGTGCCTGGAATACCGACGCCGACGGGGACGCTGGGGTTGACGCCATGACGCTGGGCGAGCGTCGCGACGAGGCCGGCGACGACTTCCAGCGTGGCGGTGTAATCGCCCGTCGGTGTCGCAGCGCGGGCGCGGCCGAGTTCAGCGCCGACATCGTCGAGCACGATGCCTTCGATCTTGGTGCCGCCCATGTCGATGCCGATTTTCATGGCGCGCATTCCACAAGTTGGGAGCCGGCGGCGCAAGTGCGCACGCGGGCAAACTCGATGGCGAATCGGACCGCCCGATCGCGCACGGGGGCCTGATTGGGCCCGATCGCGGGACCGCCGGGGCGGGCGATTTCGCCTGAAATACAAGATTTTGGGGCAATATTAACCATTTACCACAAAAATTAGTTTGATCGTGAATTCGATTGGGCTAGAAAGATTCATGTCCGCTTTTGAAGGGGCAGACCTGGGAAATGACTGAAAACACGTGCGAAACGAGGGATGGGATGGACGCAATGGCGGCGCTTCCCGTCGGCAATCTGCCGGTATTCGACGGCCTCGCGGCGGTCGGCATCACTGGCAAGGATATGGCTGCGGCGCTCCGGGTATCGACCGCGAGCGTCAGCAAATGGCGCAACGGACACGCCGTCATTCCGGACGATGCGCGCGTGTTCCTGACGCTCATGCTGGGCGACCAAATCTCCCGCGCCGCCGAATTCAGCACCGCTGCCGACGATTTCGGGCTCGACGAGGCGCGCCGTGCGCTGTCGCGCCAGGACCGGCTCAACGGCGGACTGCCGGCCATGGCCGTGCGTGAGGGCGCCAGACGCTACCGCATCTGGTGGAACGCCCAGCGCAATGCCTCCTACCTCAAACCGGAAGGCGTCATGCGCGGGCTCGGCGCCGAACTCGCCGCCGGCATTCGCTGAGGCCCGGAGGGGGAATGGCCAACGTTCTCGGAATAACCCAAGAGGGGCTCAAGGCCGCGCTCGAGATCAAGCAGGACTACCGCGAGCACCGGCCGATCCTGATGCCCGGCGAACAGGACCGCATCCTGGTGCCCGAGACGTTGATGAATCATCACATCAACCTGCTCACGCTCGAAGACCCGCTGCCGCTGGCCTTGATGTCGGCGCGCGACCCGGAGGCGCCGATGGCGCTGGCCGCCGCCGCGCGTCTCTCGCCCCAGGGTGGCAAGACCCGGCTGCTCTCCGGCATTACCCAGATCATCGCCGAGACCAGCCGCCACGACAGCGTCAAGGAATGCCTGCGCTACGTCCAGGAACGCGCCTTCGAGCCTTCCGCCGTCGCCGAGATCAGGCGCCATGCGTCGAAGTTCATCATCCGCACCCGCCAGCAGTACACGGCGGCGCTGCGCGACAATTTGAGGAGCCTGCTCGACGGCGCGGTGGCGCCGCGCCAGTTCGTGCGCGAGTTCTTCGAACTCACCGAAGCCGGCAATATGCGCCACGACATCAGGAAGAAACTGGTGTTGAGCCTGCTATTGTCGTCGACGGTGCGGCCGAGTGTGAAATTCCTGCTGCTCGAGAACTTCGACCGCATGCCCAAGGCGGTGCAAGCCGCGATCATCTCGGGCGTCTTGCGCGCCGACCCGAGCCGCCACACCGAGATCATCAAGGAAGAGCTCCGCTACATGGTGATCACGCGGCGCCAGCGCGAAGCGGATGTGCACTGATGGCGGTTGTCGTCTTGCGAAACACGGTTTCGATGCGGCTTTTCGATCCATGATCGCGCGTTATAACGTGCAATCATGGCATTCCAGTTCGACCATTCGTTCGTGGGCGAGCTGACGTTGCATACCGCATACTCCGTAAAGATTGAATGCCGATGCGTCCTGCCCAGTAGCTTAGAAACCATCGCAGCAGTCGGATGGCCGATACGGCCGCGCACTTTCACAGGATGCCTTCGGCTTAGATCCCGACGGGGACAGGTTCGCCGGCGTCCTCAAGTTTCGCCTTCAGTCGCACAAACAAGCTCTCAAGTTCCGCCATATCGTCGGAATCCAATGCCGGCCCCGGTTGGCGAGTGGCAGGGCATTTGAGTGCGCCGAGCCTTCGAAGCGTTTCTTTTCTGAGGGCCAGCCCAAATCCGATCTGCTGCTCATGGCGAATGACCGGCAGGTAAAGATCGAACAGATTCTCAGCCGCCTGCGTGTTACCTGCGGCGAAACGCGCGTAGACATCGACCAAGGCAGCGGTAAAGGCAAACCCTGTCATTATGCCATCCGCGCCGCGATGCAGCTCCTGCGGCACGTATAAGCCTCCGTTGCCGGTCAGGATGCTCACACGCCTGGCACCTTGCCTCTCTCCGGCCCTGCGGATCGCCGTTAGTTTACGATGTCCCGGACAGTCCTCATGCTTGAACATCTTGATTGTGGGAAATGTCTCGATGAGTCGAAGAATTACATCAGTGGAGAGAAAAACCGTCGTCGTGGGCGGGTAATCTTGTAAACAAACGGGGGTGCCATCGTCCAATTTGCTCATCACGGCGTCAAAAAAACCAAGAACCTGGGAATCGGTTTTCAGCCCTGGAATGCCGGCGATCATGACACCCGCTGCCCCAGCGTCCATCGCCGATTTAGACAATCTAGAAAGGTTGTCGATCCCTGGGTTGCTGACACCGACGATAATGGGCACGCGTCCGCCGACCCGATCGATATAATGCTGCATTACGGCAGTCTGCTCGGTCTCGGTCAATTTCGGCGCCTCGCCCATGATACCGAGTACGGTCATGCCGTGAACACCTGAGGCGAGATAAAAATCCGTAAGGCTGTCAATGCTCTCGTAATCGACGTCGCCGGTTTCGGTGAACGGCGTGGTCGCGATGACGTAGACGCCCTTGACCCCCTCGTCTAATTTCAGATTTGTCATGGGTTCCTGATCAAACGTCGGCTGCTGCCATATATAATGATGGTTGGTTTAAGTAGAACCCTGTTTACTACATGACGGGGCGTTTCTGCAGAAAATTCAGGCAAACATTTTCAGTGGTCAAAAGACGCTCCTTGAGTACCGTGTAAGTGCATACGGACTCAAAATTGCCAAAAGAAATGAAGGGGAAGCACGGGACAAAATAGCTCGGTGGTGTAATGCCCGCTCCTGGCTGAGCGGACCGCGCGAACCTAGGGGCTGGGTATCCGCTGTCGGCGGGATAGCGGACTGATCTAATAGTTTCTTGCTGAGTTGAGATATTTCCGACCTTTCGGGAGACCTATCGTCCGCCTTGCGAAACACGGTTTCAATGCGCCTTTCCTTTCCGTGATCGCGCTCTATAACGGGCGGTCATGACATTCCAACCCGATTATCCGTTCGAGGGCGAACCGGGCCCCGGAGAAACCATCGAGGTAGCCGAGGGCGTGTGGTGGCTGCGCATGCCGCTGCCGTTCAAGCTCAACCACATCAACCTGTGGCTGCTCGACGACGGCGACGGCTGGGTGATTATCGATACCGGCATCCAGACCGACGAGGTCAAGGCCTGCTGGAAAAAGATCGAGGCCAAGCACTGCGCTGGGAAACCGATCAAGCGCGTCGTCGTCACCCACTACCACCCCGATCATGTCGGGCTCGCCGGCTGGCTCTGCGAGCGACATGGCGTCGGCCTGACGATGACGCTGGCGGAATGGACCCAGGCGCGGCTCGGTACGCTGGAAACGCCCGAGTCGAAGTCGGCGCAGATGCGGCCGTTCTACAAGCTGGTCGGCTTCGACGCCGAGCAGATGGCGCTGATCGAAGGGCGCGGCGGTTATTACGGTTCCATCGTTTCACCGCCGCCGGCGAGCTTCCTGCGCATCGACGAGGGCGACGAGATCGTCGTCGGCGGTGCCTCCTGGCGGGTCTACATCACCGAGGGCCACGCGCTCAAACATGCCTGTCTCTATTCGGCCGACAAGGGCGTGCTGATCGCCGGCGACCAGGTGCTGCCGCGGATCACGCCGAACGTCAGCGTGCAGGCGCAGGAGCCGGAGTCCGATCCGCTGACGCTTTTCATGGCCAGCCTGGACAAGCTTCGCGACCTGCCGGCGGACACGCTGGTGTTGCCGAGCCACGACTGGCCGTTCCGCAACCTGCATGGCCGTCTCGATAGCATGGCCGAGCATCACGAAGAACGCCTGGAGGCGACGCTCGCCGCCTGTGCCGAGCCGGCCACCGCCATCGACGTGCTCGGCCATTTGTTCACCCGCAAACTCGACAACCACCAGATATTCTTCGCCGTCGGCGAGACCCTGGCGCATATCCATCGCCTGATGCACCAGGGCCGCATCCGCCGCGATTTGGCACCTGACGGCGCCTACCGATATACCGCCGTCTGAACCGTCAAACGGGCTTTTCTCGCCTCGCGCGATGGCCTAGCTTTTCTCCAAGCCGGCAGCGTCCGGTGCCAGTATTCGAGGGAGGAGAGACATGGCCGCGAAAACCGTCATCACCTGTGCGGTGACCGGGTCGGCGCCGACCACGGCGAAGAACCCGAACGTTCCGATCACGCCCGAGCAGATCGCCAATTCCTGCATCGAGGCCTGGCGCGCGGGCGCCGCCGTCGTCCACATCCACGTACGCGACCCGAAGACCGGTGCGCCGAGCATGGAGTTCGACCACTACCGCGAGGTGACGGAGCGGCTCAGGGAATCGGAAAGCGACGTGCTCATCAACCTGACCACCGGCCCCGGAGCCCGGCTGCGTCCCGGCATGGAGGACCCGTTCCAGTTCCAGGAAGGCTCGTCGTTGAAGTCGCCGGCCGAGCGTGTCGCCCATATCGAAAAGCTCAAGCCGGACATCTGCTCGCTCGACGTCGCCACCATGAACTTCAACCAGCACGTCTTCATGAACACGCCCGA
>JAYOXJ010000017.1:9548-14219 GCA_038152725.1 Rhodospirillaceae bacterium | reverse complement strand
TCGGCGTGAAGCCGGAGCTCGAGGTCTTCGACACCGGCCAGATCGAACTGGCAAAGGAACTGATCGAACAGGGCCATATCGAGGCGCCGGCCTACTTCCAGCTTTGCCTCGGCATCTCCTACGGCGCCACAGCGACGGGCGAGGCAATGATGCACATGCGCGACCGCCTGCCCGCGGGCAGTGCTTGGTCGGCATTCGGCATCTCGCGTCAGCAGTTCCCGATGGCGGCGCAGGCGGTGATCCTGGGCGGCAACCTGCGCGTCGGACTGGAGGACAACATCTATCTCGGACGCGGCGAACTGGCGTCGAACGGCCAGTTGGTCGAGCGCGCCGCACGCATTGTCCGCGATCTCGGCGGTGAAGTCGCCTCACCGATGGAAGCGAGGGCGATACTCGGCATTTAAACCGACGGCGGGGTGGGGGGCCTCCGCGAACAATCGGAGAAGATGCACCATGGAAAGCGCGAGCGACTTTCTCGAATTCGTCGGCCTGCTCGCCGTCCTGGCGAGCGCGGCCGTAGTTTTCGTAACCCTCGCCCGATGGATCGCCGGCAAGCGCCGAGACCACACACGGCTCGGCCTCGAAATGACGGTGTTCTTTACCGTCGCTTTCGGCTTCCATCACCAGACACTGAAGTTCCTGCGTCTGGCGGACTACGCCGACGACATTGGCTCGACCCTGGCGACGCTATGGTAGCTGTCGTTGGCGTTCATGCTGAACGTGGCACTCAAGCGGTTCGTGTGGAACGGCGTCCTGGCCGAGCGTGGCGAACCCCGCGTGCCGCGCTTGCTTACCGATTTCGTCGCCGTCGCGGTCTATCTGATCGCCATCATGGCGGCCATGCATTTCGTCTACGGCGAGCCGATCACCGCTATCGCCGCGACCTCGGGCGCTGCAGCCTTCATCGTCGGCTACTCGGCGCAAACGACGCTGGGCGAACTGTTCGCGGGCATCTCCTTGAATGCATCCGGCAAGGTAAAGAAGGGCGATTTCATCCAGATCGACGACGTCTACGGCACCGTGCACGATGTCGATTGGCGCTCGGTGACCATCTACCATTACTTCACCGAGTCGCTGGTGGTATTCCCGAACAGCGTGCTGGCGACCAAGCGCTTCCGCAACTACATGCACCCGGGCGAGGGCATGCGCGGCACCTTCAAGATGTCGGTCGAGTTCACCGCGCCGCCGAACTTGGTCCGCCGGATCATCGTCGACGCATTGATGGAGTGCCCGATGCTGCGGAAGGAGCCGCCGCCGTTCGTGTTCATCGGCGGCCCTAGCCAGTTCGGCATCGATTACGAAGTCGGCTATTGCTTCCCGGGTTACATGGATTGGTTCGACGCCCAGGACCAGGCGATGTCGGCGGTCTGGACGGCGCTCAGGCGGCACGGCATGCGGCCGGGCGTCAACCACCACTACGTCGGCGCCGGCGGCGCCTTCGACGAACAGGGTTGGCCGGCCCGCCACGCCGCCGCGCGCGTCGCCGAGATGCCCGCCGCCATCGCCGCCATGGCGTTGTTCGACGGGCTCGACGCCGAATTGGTGGCGACGCTGACGGCCGGCGCCTCTTGCCGAGATTATTCGCCGCCGGAAACCGTGCTCGGCCGCGATGCCGACAGCGGTTCGCTCTATCTGATTGGCTCGGGCGGCGTCGATCTGGTCGCGACCGACGATGCCGGCCAGGAATACGTCGCCGCGGAATTGGGAGTAGGCGCCGTCTTCGGCGCGCCGCTCGGGGTCGGCGGGAGTTTGCCGGTGCGGGCGCGCTGCCGCGCCTATGGCGAGGTCTACGAGATTCCGGCCGCCGCCATCGATGCCGCCATCGCCGCCGAGCCGGCGCTCAAGTCACGTCTCGCGGCTTTGGCCGACGAACGCGTGCACGTCTATGACGGGCGGTTGAAGGCGCATGCCTACGAATTGCGCCGGCGCCAGCGCGAGCGCGACAAGGCGGCGATCGTCAGCGGTATCGCCAGCCGGTTGGGTTCGGTGTTCAAGTCCGGCGTGCTCGGCGGCGCCGCGGCCAAGCGCCGGCGCGCACTTTTGCTCGACGCGGCCATGGCGGCGACCGCGTTGGTCGCCTTCGCCGACGGCGAGATCGAGCCGGCGGAGCGCCAGGAGGTGATTGCCACGCTGCACGAACTGGAGTTGCTGCGACGTGCCGGCGAGGAGGAGGGCATCCAACGCTTCGACGCCTATGCTGCGAAGCTGGAGGCCGATCTCGCGGCGGGCGCGGCGGAAGCGCTGGCATCCGTTGCCCGGCTCAAGGGCGACGCGCATGCGGCCAGGCTTGTGGTCGACATCTGCGTCGCCATATCCGCCGCCGACGGTGAGATCGAGGAGGCGGAAGAGGCGCGTATCGCCGAAATCAGGGGTGCGCTCGGCCTGGCGGCGGAGGCGGAGTCGGCCGCCGCCTGACGGGAGTGACTATGAGGACGACACATCGCCTTCGTACATGTGTTCCTGCAGGTAGTTGGGCAGGCCGATATGGGCGATACGGTTCTGCTGCGTCTCGATCCAGTCGATGTGTTCCTCGGTGTCGTCGAGGATTTCTTCGAGAATTTCGCGTGAGATGAAGTCGCGGGCCGTCTCGCAGATCACGATGGCGGCCTTGACGTCGCCCTTGTTGGCGACTTCGACGCCGAGGTCGGACTTCAGCATTTCCGGCACGTCCTCGCCGATCTTGAGCTTGCCGAGGTCCTGCAGGTTGGGCAGGCCGTCGAGCATCAGGATGCGCTCGATCAGCTTATCGGCGTGCTTCATCTCGCCGATCGATTCCTCGTAGACCTTCTTGGCCAAGCGGTTGTAGCCCCAGTCCTTCAGCATGCGCGCATGCAGGAAGTACTGGTTAATGGCGGTCAGCTCGTTCCGCAGGATTCCGTTGAGCTGTTTAATGACCTTGGCATCGCCCTTCATCATAAAAACTCCGTCGATTTGATTCGCGTCATTGACGCATAAAACGCCGTCCGGCGGAACCCGAACGGCAAAATCCGCAACCGGGTTAATATTGGTATTGACAATCATTCGCAACTCAAATGATAATCAGTCGCATCACGTTTTGGGAAGGGGACACTCCCGTGTACGTCTGCAATTGTAATGGCATCACCGAGCGCGAAGTGCGTATCGCCGTGCAGTCCGGCGCCAAGTGCTGGAAGGAAGTACATTCCCACCACGGTCACGAGCCGTGCTGTGGGCGCTGCGAGTGTGAGATTTCCGACGTCATTGCCGAAGGGACGGCGCCGCGTGAACATCAGACCGGCCCGATTTTCGGTACTCCGGCGCTGGCCGTCGGCTGACGGGGCGCCGGCGCATGTTCCTCTGGCGCAACCTGAAATCAGCTAGTCTCCTCGCAGCCGCGCAGGCGGTGACGGCCAAGACAGCGGAAAAGGTCGAGCAGGAAAGCCGGCGTGCTGCCGCACCGGCCAAGTCCCCGGAGCCTGCCGTTGGCGCGCAGGTCGTGCAGTCCTAACCGGCTTCCGTGACGCCGCCGGCGTCGCGCCACGCCTTCAGTCCACCGCCGAGATGCGTGACTTTCGCGAAGCCGTGTTCGCGCGCCGCCTTCAGCGCCAGTGCCGAACGCTCCCCATGCGCGCAATAGAACAACGCATCCTTGCTGCCGCCGTCGAGCAGGGCGGCGAGCAGCCCGCCCTTTTCCAAGGCGTCGTCGAGGGCGCGGTAGGGAACATGCAACGAGCCCGGAATGACGCCGTCGCGGGCGCGTTCGCCGGCTTCGCGAAGGTCGATGAAGAGCGTGCTTCCATCGGTCAGGCGTTTGGCCGCGGCGGCGGCGTCCAAGGTCGCGGCGACGATTTCCGGATCGCGCTTCAACTCCTCGCCGATGGTCAGATTGGCGGGCACCGCGACGTCCATCATCTTCGGGTTGGGCAGGTTGAGGTTGTTCATGATGTCGGCATATTGGGATGCGCTCGTGACCTGCAGGCGCGGATTGAAGGCGCGTTCCTCAGCGATGGTCGAGACGGTGTCGCCCTTGTAGTCGTGACCGGGATAGACCAGCGTGTCGTCGGAGAGGCGGAGCAGCTTGTCGAACAGCGAGCGGTAGGCGGCCTTTGGGTCACCGTTCTGGAAGTCGGTGCGGCCGGTGCCCCTGATCAGCAGTGTGTCGCCGGTGAAGACGCGGTCGGCCATGACATAGCTGTAGGAATCGTCGGTGTGCCCCGGCGTAGAGAGAACGCGGAGCGAGACGTTTTCGATGTCGATGGTGTCGCCCTCGGCGACCCGCATGGAGACCAGGTCGACTTGCGTTTTCTCACCCATCACGGTGACGCAGCGCGTGGCGTCGCGGAGCCGGCCGAGCGCGGTGATGTGGTCGGCGTGGCAATGGGTGTCGACCGCCTTGACCAGCTTCAATTCGAGTTCGTCGAGCAGTTTCAGGTAGCGTTCGGTCTGTTCCAGCACCGGGTCGATCAGCAGCGCCTCGCCGCCCTTGCGGCTGGCGAGTAGGTAGGTATAGGTGCTGGATACGTGGTCGAACATCTGGCGGAAGATCATGGGCGGCCTCTATGGGTTTCGGCGTCTGGTCCATGTCTGATATATGCGAACGGGTGAATGTGTTCAACTTGGCCGGCCGGTGGTGCTAAGATCGCCGTGCGTCCGCCGCTGGCCGGAAAAGGATTTGTCGTGGCTAGAACCGTCATGGACCTGAAGGGGCTGAAC
>JAYOXJ010000017.1:9173-9538 GCA_038152725.1 Rhodospirillaceae bacterium | reverse complement strand
AATAAGGCGATCAAGGCGATCGCGGGTGGCGACGAGATCGAGGCGCATGTCACCGACCGCGCCGCGCCCAACGATTTCCGCGAATTCTGCGAAAGCGCCGGCCATACCTTCGTCTCGCGCGAGGACGCCGACGGCTACACCGTGATCGTCATCCGCAAGCGCGCGTGAGGGCGGATCGCTCTTAGAATCACTCCATTGTGGGCTTGGCAAGAGCACCGGATTCCCTCCAAAATGTCGCCAATGGTCACGTTGCGTCCGTTATCGCTAGCCGTCGCCCTGAGTGTCCTATTGGGGGCTGCCGCGCCGGCCGTTGCCGATTTCGTCGGTCACGGCGGCATGGTGCGCGCAATTTCCATATCGCCCGA
>JAYOXJ010000017.1:0-9163 GCA_038152725.1 Rhodospirillaceae bacterium | reverse complement strand
GCGCATGCTCTCGGGTAGTTTCGACTATTCCGCGGCACTTTGGGATTTCGAGGAACAGCGCCAGATCGCCACCCTCGACGGTCACGAGGGACCGGTGACCAACGTCAAATTCTTCGCCGGCGGCAAACGCGTGGCGACTACCAGCGATGACCGCAAAGTCAGGATATGGGCGCTCGACGGCGATACGCCGAAATTGCTTCGTTCCCTCGAAGGTCACGGCCACAAGGTGATGGCGCTGGCCGTGGATCCGGCCGGACGTTGGCTCGCCAGCGGCGGCTGGGACAAGACCGTGCGGCTGTGGAATCCCGACGACGGCACCGAGATCAGGAAGATCGACACCGGCGTGCCGGTTAACGCACTGGCCATCGCCGGGGGCGGCAAACGTATCATCGTCGGCGGGCACGATCCGTTAATCCGCGTCTTCGATGCCGAGACCGGGCTTTCCAAGGGCAAGCTCGAAGGGCATCGCATGGGGATCACCGATCTCGCCGTCTCCGACGACGGCGCCGAGCTGTTGTCGGCCGGTATCGACAAGACCGTACATCTTTGGGACCTCAATGCGTTCACGGAGATCGCCCGCTACCAGGACCACGAACACCAAGTCTACGCGGTCCGCTTCGTGCCCGGCGACAAGAGCTTCGTTTCCGCCGGACGCGACGGCATCATCGTGCACCGCAAGATCGGCGGCGATGTGATCCGCGCGATCAAGGCACACGACAAGATCATCTGGTCGCTGACGGTGTCGCCGGACGGCCGCTTCGTCGTCTCGTCTTCGTCGGACGATACCGCCAGGGTTTGGCACCTCGCCACCGGCGACCGCATCGGCACGCCGGCCGAGGCCGAGAACGCCAACGAACCGAAACCGTGGCTGACCAGCGACCATCCCGGCGCCAAGCTGTTCGGCAAATGCGCGCGTTGCCATTCGCTCAGCGCCGAGGGCGTGCGGCGCTCGGGCCCGCACCTGAAGGGCCTGTTCGGCCGCAAGGTCGGCTCGGTGCCGGGCTACAACTATTCGAGCGCGCTCAAGCGCGGTGATTTCCGCTGGGACGAAAAGACGCTGTTCGAACTTTTCGACAAGGGGCCGGACAAATATCTGCCGGGCACCAAAATGCCTGTGCAGCGCGTTCCGGATGCGCAGCAGCTTGCGCAGTTGATCGAATACCTGCATCAAATCACCGCAGCCAACGGCGCCAATTAGCAGTGCGGCCGAGAGGGAGAATCATATGACGACGTTGCTCTATTCCCACCCCGCCTGCATCGAACACGATCCGGGTCCCATGCATCCCGAATGTCCGGACCGCCTGCGGTCGGTCCTGGCGGGACTGGAAGAGGAGCGCTTCCACTACCTGCACCGCGAGGAGGCGCCCAAGGTCGACGTGCTCGCGATCGAGAAGGTTCACAAACCCTACTACGTCGAGAAGATCATCGACGCCGGCCCCAAGGAAGGCCGCGTCTACCTCGATCCCGACACCGCCATGTCTCCGGGTTCGATCGAGGCGGCGATGCGCGCCAGCGGTGCCGCCGTCGCCGCCGTCGACGAGGTGGTCGGCGGCAAGGCCAAGAACGCGTTCTGTGCCGTGCGCCCGCCCGGCCACCATGCCGAGTCGGGCCAGGCCATGGGCTTTTGCCTGTTCAACTCGGCCGCCATCGCCGCCGTGCACGCGCGCGCCGCGCACGGCATGGCGCGCGCCGCGGTGGTCGATTTCGATGTCCACCACGGCAACGGTACGCAGCACAGTTTCGAGCAGGACCCGAACCTGTTCTATGCGTCGAGCCACCAATGGCCGGCCTATCCAGGCACCGGACTCACCAACGAGACCGGCACCGCCGACAACATCTGCAATGCGCCGTTGTCGCCTGGGGCGGGCTCGGTGGAGTTCCGCGACGCCTACGAAAACCGGATCCTGCCGGCGTTGCGTGCGTTCAAGCCTGAGATCCTGATCATTTCGGCCGGGTTCGATGCGCACGCACGCGACCCGCTGGCGCAGCTTCGCGTTCAGACCGCGGACTACGGTTGGGTTACCGAGCGCCTGCTCGAGGTCGCTGCCGATTGCTGCCAGGGCAGGGTGGTCTCCCTGCTGGAGGGCGGTTACGATCTGACAGCACTGCGGGAAAGCGTTCAGGCGCACGTCACGGCGTTGATGGCCGCATAGGCCGCGCCGCGTCTAAGGATAGATTGCCAGCCGAAGGGCGTTCACGATGTACAGGTTTACGGACGATCTCAAGGTCGAGAGCATCGTAAACATCGTGCGCCTGGAAGTCGGCGAGATCGATTTTCCGCTGCTCGTCGAGGTCTACGAGTACTGGGACAGGGTCCGCGGCGAGAAGTTCGCGCCGTCGCTCAAGGAATTTCACTTGGACGAACTGCCGCCGGCGATTATCCCCAGCATGGCCGTGGTCGACTTCCTGGGGCCGCCGCTCGATTTCCTGTATCGCTTTTTCGGCTCGGCCATGGTCGAGGCTTCGGGCATGGAGTTGACCGGCAAGCGCTATTTCGCCGACAAGGTGAAGGGCTATGGTTTCGTCAACGCCAAGGTCTTTCCCGCCATGATCGAGGAACGCGGACCGATCGTGTCGCGGACAGAGTGGGTCTCGGTGAAGGGATTGCGTTATGCCACCACCACCGTGCGGATGCCGCTTTCCGCCGACGGAACCAATGTCACCGGCGGCGTGACGGTCAATCAGTATCAGCAGATCAAGGGGTAGCGGTCGGTGCCAGGAAATCGGCGAAGCGCTTTTCGCCGGTCTTCGAGAACGTGACGACGCGCGTCTTGCGGTCACACCTCGCCCAGCCCAGTTCCTCGAAGCGTGAGAGCAGCGCGCGGCCCAGGCTACCGGCAAGATGCGAGCGCCGTTCGCTCCAATCCAGGCATTCGCGGCAAAGCGGCGCCTTTGCGGCGCGAAGCGCGTCGACGTCTATACCGAAATCGCGGGCGAAAGCATCGCCCTTGCGGGTCAGCGTCAGTTCGTCGCCGCGCAGGTTGAGCAGCCGTCTTGCGATCATGCCATCGAACAATTGCGTGCCCATGTCGCCGGCGAGGTGGTTGTAGCAAACCCGCGCCTTTCGAAGCATCGCGTCCTTGGGTCCGGTGCGGGTACGCAGATGTCCGGCGCCGGCGGCAAGACCCATCAACGCCTCCAGTACGTGCGCGACGTCCGTGCCGGCGAGCGAGAAATACTTGTGCCGGCCCTGTTTGCGCTGTCGTAAAAGTCCGCCGTCGGAGAGCTTGGAGAGGTGCGAACTCGCGGTCGGTAGCGTGATGCCGGCTTCGGACGCGAGCTCGGTCGCGGTCAACGCCTTGCCGCTCAACAGAGCGCTCAGCATGTTGGCGCGCGCGGGATCGCCGATCAATGCGGCGATATACGCGATGTCCGGCCCCTCTTTCATGGTTCGACCTTAACCGAACCATGCGACGCCGGCAATCGGTTATCGTCGTGCAAACTTTCACGGAGATCGAACCATGTTCATTGAAACAGACGCCCCATCTTTCCGGTTGCGTGACGGCGGCGCCGCGCCGACACTCCGCGCCGCATGACGAAACCGACACCCGATCACCGCGTCGAGCTTGGCCTGCTCGGCCTGCTCGCGCTGCTGTGGGGATCATCCTATCTTTTCACCAAGGTGGCGGTGCAGGAAATCCCGCCGCTCACGCTGATCGCGACACGGGTCAGCGGTGCAGCCGTGTTCCTGCTCGTCGTGCTGCGCGTCCGGCGCGAGCGGCTGCCTTCCGACATCCGCACCTGGCGCATGCTGCTTGTCCAGGCTTTCTGCAATTCGATCGGTGCGTGGACCATCGTCGCCTGGGGCCAACAGTTCGTCGATGCCGGTCTGGCCTGCGTCCTGAACTCGACTTCGCCGATCTTCGTGTTTCTGTTCACCGCCGCGATCACCCGCCACGAGGCGCTTGGCCTCAGGCGGCTTTCTGGCGCGGTCATCGGCATCTCCGGTGTCGTTTTGATCGTCGGGACCGACGCGCTCAAGGGGTTGGGCACCCAAGTCGCCGGCCAACTGGCCTGCCTGATCGGTGCCGCGCTTTACGCCGTCGCCGCTATCTACGGTAAGCGCTTCGCGCAATTGGGCGCTGCCGCCACCGCCGCCGGTACGATGATCGCGGCGGCGGTAGTGCTGGTTCCGGCGGCGCTGCTGGTCGACCATCCATGGACTTTGGCGCCCAGTGCACGAGCGCTGGGCGCGACGGCGATGCTGTCGATCATGTGCACCGGCGTGGCGTTGCTACTCTATTTCCGCCTGGTTCAGACGCTCGGTTCGCTCGGCGTCGCCAGCCAGGGCTATCTGCGCGCGGGGGTCGGCGTGCTTCTCGGCATCGTCGTGCTCGGCGAGACGCTCGGCCTCACCGTGGCACTCGGGCTAGGCGCGGCGGTGCTCGGCGTGGCGTTGATAAATTGGCCGGCGGGGTCGACGAGAAAGGCGGAACCGGGGCGGGGCGCCGGTTAGGCGTCCTTCGAAATCATTTCCGCCAGACGGTCGGCCTGTTCGTTGAGCTTGGCAACGGACTCGCGGATCTTCCTGGTCGCCGCGGTTGCTTGGCCGGCCAGCGATTTGACCTCGCCGGCGACCACGGCGAAGCCCTTGCCGGCGGCGCCGGCGCGGTCGGCCTCGATGGTGGCGTTCAAAGCGAGCAGGTTGGTCTCGCTGGCGACCACGCCGATGCGCTCGGAGACGGTACCGACTTTCTCGATCTCCGTCACCAACCGCAGGATCATCTGGTCGAAATCGTCCTGGCTGCCGCCGCCGTCGCGGTTCCGCACCACCTTTTCCAAGTCGGTGGCGGCATCGGTCAACTCATTCACCGATGTCTCGATCTCGGTCGTCGCTTCACGGGTCTGGCTGGCGAGGCTGCGAACCTCCTCGGCGACGACGGTGAAACCCTTGCCCATGTCGCCGGCACGCGCCGCCTCGATGCGGGCGTTGAGCGCCAGCAGGTTGGTCTGCTTGGCGGCGGCGGCGATCTGGGCGGCGACTTCGTCGATGACGTTGATTTCCGCCAGCAGCCCCTCGATCTCACGGTCGAGTTCCGAAGCGCTGGTTTCGACGGATTGCGGGCTTGTCTGCATTTGGCTCCAAAATCGGCATCTGCCTCGCCGGACGGCCTCGCCGACGCGGCGATGAAAAATAATCCTATACTTGTGATAGTGCCAAGCCTCTGCAATCACAAACAAATCCGTGTGAGCGGAGAACCCGGCCAATCGCCTTGAATTGGGCCGCATGCATGACTAATATCCCCCGCCTTGCAGCCAGCGCCGAAAGGGCCGACGCCGACATGGCCGACGACAAGATTCCTGCCGACATCCGTAAGCTGACCTTCGAGGACGCGCTTGCCGAATTGGAGGATATCGTGCGCGGGCTCGAGACCGGCAGTGGCGATCTCGATGGCGCCATAGAGGCCTACGCGCGCGGCGTGCAATTGAAGCGCCACTGCGAGGCCCGGCTCAAGGACGCCCAGGCCAAAATCGACAAGATCGTCAAGGCTTCGGGCGGCGCCATCGGCACAGAACCGCTCGACGAGGAATAGCGCGTCGCACTCCGGCCGAAACCCGAAATCCCCGACCACCCCGCAATCGACGAGGGCTAAAGACTTGGAATTCGACCTTAAAAAGGCCATGGCCGCGAACGCGGAGGCGGTGGAGTCGGTGCTCGACAAACTACTTAAACCCGGCGAGGGCCCGGAACATCGCGTCATCGACGCGATGCGCTATTCGTCGCTCGGCGGCGGCAAGCGCGTACGGCCGTTCCTGGTGACCGCGTCGGCGGCGCTGTTTGGGGTCGACAAGAAGATCGCGCTGCGTGCGGCGGCCGCGGTCGAGATGGTGCATTGCTATTCGTTGATCCATGACGACCTGCCGGCCATGGACGACGACGATCTTCGGCGCGGCCGCCCGACCTGCCACATCGAATACGACGAGGCGACCGCCATCCTCGCCGGCGACGCGCTGCTGACCAAGGCCTTCGAAGTGCTGGCGCATCCCGATACCCATGGCGACGCGCGCGTGCGCGCCGATCTGGTACTGGCGCTGGCCAAGGCTTCCGGCCATGCCGGCATGGTCGGCGGCCAGATGCTGGATTTGGTGGCCGAGGATCACGAACTCGACGTGCCCGAGATCACCCGCCTGCAGCGCATGAAGACCGGCGAATTGATCGCCGTATCCTGCGAGGCCGGGGCGATTCTCGGGAAGGCCTCGGATCAGGCCCGCACGCAGCTTCATGCCTATGCCCACGATATCGGGCTGGCGTTCCAGATCGCCGACGATCTTCTCGACGTGGAAGGGGATGCCGAGGCCGTCGGCAAGGCGACCGGCAAGGATGCCGCCGCCGGAAAGGCAACGATCGTCTCGCTTTTGGGGGTCGAACGGGCGCGCGAACAGGCCGCAATGCTGAGCGACCAGGCGCAGGAACACCTGAAACACTTCGGCGAGAAGGCCGATCCGCTGTGCGCGCTTGCGCATTTTATTGTCAATCGCCGTTCATAATTGTTACGTTCTTGTGATTCTACCGCCGCTTAGGGTTGTAGGATCCATTGGGGAAGATGATGTCCGCAGACGTTGATTCGCAGACGCCGCTACTCGATACCGTCAAAGACCCGGCCGATATCCGGGACTATTCGGCGGACCAGCTCAAGCAACTGGCAGATGAGCTGCGCGCCGATACGGTCCGGTCTGTCTCCATCACCGGCGGGCATTTGGGCGCCAGCCTGGGCGTGGTCGAACTCACGGTTGCGCTGCACCATGTATTCCAGACGCCGGCCGACCGACTGATCTGGGACGTCGGACACCAGTGCTACCCGCACAAGATCCTGACCGGCCGGCGTTCGCAGATGCACACGCTGCGCCAGGGCGACGGTCTCGCCGGATTCACCAAGCGTACGGAAAGCATTTACGATCCGTTCGGCGCAGGGCACTCCTCGACCTCGATTTCCGCCGGCCTCGGCATGGCCGTGGCACGCGATCTGATGGGCCGCGACAACCATGTCATCTGCGTCATCGGCGACGGGTCGATGACCGCCGGCATGGCCTACGAGGCGATGAACAACGCCGGCTCCATGGATGCCAAGCTGATCGTCATCCTCAACGACAACGACATGTCGATCGCGCCGCCGGTCGGTGCGCTCAGCGCCTATCTCTCGCGCCTGATCTCGTCCAAGCAGTTCCGCTCCATGCGCCACTTCGCAAAGGAGCTGGCCAAGAAGTTCCCGCGTCCGATCGAGGAAGCGGCGAGCAAGGTCGACGAATACGCGCGCGGCATGGTCACCGGCGGCACCATGTTCGAGGAACTCGGCTTCTATTACGTCGGTCCCATCGACGGCCACAATCTCGACCATCTGTTGCCGGTGCTGAAGAACCTCCGCGACGATGCCGAGAAGGGGCCGGTGTTGGTCCATGTGGTGACCGAGAAGGGCCACGGCTACGAGCCCGCCGAGCAGTCGGCCGACAAGTACCACGGCGTCAACAAATTCGACGTGGTTACCGGCAAGCAGCATAAGCCGATCGCCAACGCGCCGAGCTACACCTCGGTCTTCGCCAAGGCGCTGATCGCCGAGGCCAAGGTCGACGAGAAGATCGTCGCCATCACCGCCGCCATGCCGGGCGGCACCGGTGTCGACAAGTTCTCCGAGAGCTTCCCCGAGCGCAGCTTCGACGTCGGCATCGCCGAACAGCACGCCGTGACCTTCGCCGCCGGTCTGGCGACCGAGGGCTATCGGCCGTTCGCCGCGATCTATTCGACCTTCCTGCAGCGCGCCTACGACCAGGTCGTGCACGACGTCGCCATCCAGCACCTGCCGGTGCGCTTCGCCATCGACCGTGCCGGCTACGTCGGTGCCGACGGCAACACCCACTGCGGTGCCTTCGACCTGCCTTATCTCTGCACGCTGCCGGGCTTCGTCGTCATGGCGCCGTCTGACGAGGCCGAGCTGATGCACATGACCGCGACCGCGGCGACCATCGACGACGGCCCGAGCGCGATCCGCTATCCGCGCGGCGAGGGCGTCGGCATCGAGCTGCCGGCGCGCGGCACGCCGCTTGCCATTGGCAAGGGCCGCATCGTCCGCGAAGGCACGTCCGTCGCCATCCTGGCCCTGGGCGCGCGCCTGCACGCCGCCATGCAGGCGGCCGAGGAACTGGCCGGCATGGGATTGTCCGCGACCGTCGCCGACGCGCGCTTCGCCAAGCCCTTGGACGAGGACATGATCCTGCGTCTCGCGCGCGAGCATGAGGTGCTGGTCACCATCGAGGAAGGCTCGGCCGGCGGTTTCGGCGGCCACGTCGCACAGTTTCTAGCCAACGCCGGCGCCTGCGATTCTGGCCTCAAGCTCCGGATCATGACCATGCCGGATTTCTTCATCGAGCAGAACAAGCCCGAAATCCAGAACGAGATCGCGCGGCTGACGGCACCGCATATCGTCGCCAACGTGCTCGCGGCATTGGGCCGGGGCGAAGAGGCCGAGGCGATCCTGGAAGCCCGGCGCGCCTGAGCGCCGGCGGGGCGGAGGGTCCCGCATGGCGGCTACACCCAAACAACGTGTCGATCAGTTGCTGGTCGAGCGCGGCCTGGCGGAAAGCCGCGCCAAGGCGCAGGCGCTGGTCATGGCCGGACTGGTGTTTGCCGGTGAGAAGCGCATCGACAAACCCGGCCAGCAGTTGAACGCCGAGACCGCGCTCGACGTGCGCGGCCAGGATCACCCGTGGGTCAGTCGTGGCGGGCTCAAGCTGGCGCACGGGCTGGAACATTTCGGTTTGTCGGCCGAGGGGCGTGTCGCCATCGACGTCGGCGCCTCGACCGGCGGCTTCACCGACGTGCTGCTCGCGAACGGCGCGGCCAAGGTCTATGCCGTCGACGTCGGGCGCGGCCAACTCGCCTGGAAACTGCAGACCGATCCCCGCGTCGTGCGTCTCGACAAGACCAACGCGCGCAGCCTCAACGCAGATATGATCCCCGATCCGGTCATGGCCGTCGTTTGCGACGCCAGCTTCATCGGCCTTGAGACGGTGCTGCCAGCGGCGTTATCGCTGGCGGCGCCGGGCTGCATCCTGGTGGCGCTGATCAAGCCGCAGTTCGAGGTCGGTGCCGGACGCGTCGGTAAAGGTGGCATCGTCAGGGACCCGGCGTTGCATCAGGAAGTGTGCGACCGCATCGAGGCGTGGCTGG
>JAYOXJ010000016.1:19360-24122 GCA_038152725.1 Rhodospirillaceae bacterium | reverse complement strand
CCAATGCGCCAGGGTGACCGAGAAGAAAGCCTCCTTGGCGGCGGGGTCGAGGCGGGCGAGCAACGCGACCTTTGAGTCGATTATGCGCCTGAGTTCCGCCTTGATCTCGGCGTTCGGCGGCTGGAACGGTTTCGGCTTGGAGCCGAAGGTGGTGGCGATGCGGTGCACGATCTCGACCCGGCCGAGGATACCGCTGATCACCAGCAGCACGAGACAGCCCAGCATGAAGAGCGGCGGGCCTTCGAGCCTGGCCAGCGCATGGACCGAGACCAGGAAGATGCCCGTGATGCTGGCACCCACATGCATGACGAACAACCGGTTCGGCACTTCCGAGAAACCGCCGCGTTTGCCCTGGGGAAACATGAACGGAACCAGCAGCAACAGCGCGCCGACGAAGGCGAGCGACTGCAACAGCGCCGTGCCGGGCTTCTGCCAGAGCGGGCTCAATGTCGGCTTGGCGATCAGAAAGACCGCGAGCGCCGCCAAAAGCAGGACAACCAGCAATCGGATCGCGAAGTTAGAGAGGTCCGGCCGCCTGGTCGTTTTCGGAACTTGGTTCGGCAAGGCGTCCTCTAGCAAAATCGCGCACCCCTTTTCGCGGAAATAGGTCGCCGAAACCGGCGCCAGGCGTTACTTTGGACCGCGCGCAACCGGGTTGCAAATCCTCTGTACGGCGCGGCGCCGAGCGGCAAGGCGCCGCTCGAGTTCGGCTACGCCTACAACGGCACCGTGCGCCAGGTCGCGGCGCACCCGAGCCGGCATCTGGTCGCCGGCGGTTATTCCGACGGTACCGTGATGATCGGCGAGATATCGCGCGTCCGGCTTCGGGCGCGCCGATCGCCGCACTCGACTGGACACCAGACGGCACCGCGCTATTCGCCGTCGACGACAAAGGCGCCACGGCGGTGATGCGGCTCAACCAGGCAGTGGCCTGACGGAGGGCAGGACGATGGACGATATCCTCGGATTGGCAAGGCCCAAGCCGGCCGGCGACGCGGGGCGGATCAAGGCGCTGGTGCGCGACCGTCTCGGTCTCGGTGACGAGGCCACGCTGATGGTCTCGGAACTTCGGTGTCACGAGGACGGCTGCCCCGACGTCGAGACCGTGATCGCGGTCATGGCCGGCGGCAAGGACACCGCGACCTGGAAGATCGCCAAGCCGATGGCCGATGTCGGCGCCGAAGATATCGCCAGGGTCACGGCCGTTTAGGCCACAGACAAGCTTCGGGGTATGCTGTCGATCGGCAGGCCGATTCCAACGCCGATTTCTAACGCTCGAACGGCGTCGGCTCGACGAAGGGATAGCGCGCGCGCTGTTTGGCCTGCACCGCGCCCGAATTGCGCACGTAGCGCCCGGCGTCGCCCTGGCGGCTCAAGTAGGCCCAGGTCGGCTCGCCGCCGGTCGCTTTTTGGATGAACAAGCCTTCCTTCTGGCTCTGGATGCAGGCGTCGTTCACGGCGTCGGGGTTCCAACCGGCCAGGATGTCGCGGGCGAGTTCGGCCTCGACGTCGGCGTAGGCCGGATTGCCGGCGAGGTTGTCGAGTTCGAGCGGGTCGTCGGCGGTGTTGTAGAGGATGCCCGGATGGCCGTGGGTGTAGATGTACTTGAACTTGCCGCGGCGGATCATGCGGCAGGGTGCGATGACGCCTTCGCCGGTGTATTCCGAGATCACGGTGTTGTCCCAGCTCTTGTCGCCACCGGAAAGCAGGCCGTCGAGCGAATGGCCGTCGAGGGCGGCGACCGGTTCCCATTCCTTGCCGGCCCAGTGCATGAAGGTCGGCAGCAGGTCGACCAGGGAGACGTGCTCCTTGACCCGTCCGGACTTGTAGGTGCTGGGGTGGCTGACAATCATCGGCACGCGCACGGAGCCTTCGTAGAAGTACTGTTTGAACCACATGCCGCGCTCGCCCAGCATTTCGCCGTGGTCGGCGGTGAAGACGATCACGGTATCCTCGCGGAGCCCCAGTTCTTCCAGCGTCGAGACGATGCGGCCGACCTTGTCGTCGATGTAGGAGGTCATGCCGTAGTAAGCGTGGCGCGCGTTGCGCAAGTGCTCGTCCTTGATGGTGAGAAGGTCTTGGGCGTGGGCGTAGTAGAGCCAGCGGCTCATCTCGTCCAAGTCCGCGACCGGGATCGGCGCCACCTTCGGCATGTCGATCGCGTCGTGGTCGTAGAGGTCCCAGTATTTCTTGGTGGTGACGAAAGGTGAGTGCGGATGGGTGAACGACGCCCACAGCAGCCATGGCTTGTCGTCGTTGAAGCGCGCGAGATCGAACAGCTTCTGCACGGTGGCGTGCTCGACCTCGTCGTCGTAGTCGATCTGCAGGCTGCGCACGCACTGGCCGGCATCGACGATGGCGGCCGGATTGATGCCGGTCGGCCGGTAGCGCTCGCCGACGATCCAGTCGGGCGTCCAGGCGAAGTTGGCGGGATAGATGTCGGTGGTCACGCGCTCGGAAAAGCCGTGCACCTGGTCGGGGCCGATGAAGTGCATCTTGCCCGACAGCACCGTATGGTAGCCGGCGCTCCTGAGATAGTGCGCCAGCGTCGGGATGTGCGCCGGCATTTCCGTGGCGTTGTCCCATGACGCGATGTTGTGGGCGAAGCGGCCGGCCATCATCGAGGCGCGTGACGGCACGCAGAGCGGAAAGTTGCAGTACGCACTCTCGAACACCACGCCGGAGGCGGCGAGCGCGTCCAGGTTGGGCGCCTTGACCAGCGGATGGCCGTAGGCAGGCAGCACGCCGGGCGTCATCTGGTCGGCCTGGATCACCAGGATATTGGGTGTGGCGCCCTTGGCTTTGCTCGATTTCGGCATGGGTTGTTTTCCTGAGTTTGGAGTAACGGTCGGATCAGATTTCGAATCAGCTATCGAATCAGCTCTCTGGCCGCGAGGCGAAGATGCCGCCCCTTGGCTGGCCGGGCACGATACTGCCCCAGCGCTTTTCGAACCACGGTGGCAGTGGCCGGCTGTTGGGCACGCTAAGCCATGCCCGCAGCATGTGGCGCTTGAGTTCGGGCTCGTCGAAATCCTCGAACTCGGTGCGCGAATGAAAGACGCAGTAGTTGTTGATCATCTGGATGTCGCCGGGCGCCATGGCGAAGTCGAAGCTGACCTCCGGGCGCACCAATATGGCGTCCATCAGATCGAGCGCGGCGATGCGCTTGGGCGAAAGTTTCGGCACGCCGTCGAAGCGTTCGGCGGAATGGATGTAGGAACGCGGCGGCATCCGGCAGGTGAGCAGGCCGCCGTGGTAGCTCAGGATCGGAAGCACGTAGTATGGCTCGTCGCCCTCGTCGGGCCGGCCTGGCTCGCCGCGCCGGTCGAACGCGATGGGCTTGAACAGTTCCAGGGCCAGTTCCTTGTCCTCCGCCCACATGGCGTTGAACAACGCCGGGATGCTGGCCAGACGCGAACGGCCGCCGGCACGCGCGACGCGCCGGCACATCAGCATCAGCACGTCGCAGGCGTCGTTGTGGAAGAAGAGTTCGGCGGTGGTCTGGTAGTTGCGCACCTTGGTGTCGTTGACGTCGTAGCCGAGGTCGCGGACATGGCCGAGAACGTGGCCGGCGGCGTTCTGGCTCATCGGCTGGCCGAGATGCACCATCAGGCCCCAGAACAGGATTTCGGCGTCGTCGTCGGAGAAGTCGTCCAAGGGGATGCCGCGGATGATGCTGAAACCCCGGCCGCTTTCGAGATCGTCGAGGATCGCGCGCATCTCGTCGCCGATCGTCGGTAGCGGGAAGTCGGCCTGAGTGAATGTGGGCGCGGGCAACCCCGCAGCCTTGACCGTCGCGATCGCTGCGGCGAGTTCGTCCAAGGCCCGCGCGGACCATCGGGTGACGAAGCTGTCGTTGTCTTGAAAATCACTGCCGCGCCACCGGCCGGGATTGTCGATCGGTCCCGAAGGCAGCGGGAATGTCGGCTCGCTTATCGTCGGCATCGCGTTCTGCCTCCAATATCCAAAGCGCCGGACGCCTGTGTCTAATCGTCGAGAAAAGAGCGGACGGCGGTTATGCCGCCGCCCGTTCGGAGGTTTGGCTACTTGACCGCGAGGCCGAGCCGGTCGGCCACGTCCTTGAACTTGGTATACTGGTTCTTGACGAAGGCTTCGGTATCGGCCGGTGTCATGATCGACGGCACGCTGCCCAGGCTCTTGGTCAGCTTGAGCCAGGCCTTGTCGGTCTTGAGCTTGTCGAGCACGCCGACCCATTTATCGGTGACGTCCTTGGGCAGGCCTTTCGGGCCCCAGACGCCGGACCAGCCTACGATGGCATGCAGACCCGGATGGCCGGCTTCCGTCGCGGTCGGCACGTCGGGGAGGGACGGCGCACGCTCCTTGGTGGTGATCACCAGCGCACGCAGCTTCTTGCCTTGGATCTGGCTGATGACGCCGGAGAGGTTCTGGAAGATCATGTCGGCGTGACCGCCGGCAACCGCCGCGGCTGCTTTGCCGCCGCCCTTGAACGGGATGTGAATGGCCGCGCTGGCAGGCAGCTTGAGATCGTCGAGCAGCATAATCACGGCGACGTGCAGCAACGTGCCGACGCCGGCCGAGGCGTACTTGAGCTTGGCGCCGCCCTTAATGGCGTCGGTCAGGTCCTTGAGTGTCTTGTAGGGCGAGTCCTCCTTGACCGCGAGTACGAACGGGTTCTGTTCGAGCAGGCCGAGGAATGAGAAGTCGTTCCATTTGTAGGGGATCTTGGAATTGATCGCCGGCACGGCGGCCTGCGAACCGACGCGCGACAGCAGCACCGTAT
>JAYOXJ010000016.1:2247-19350 GCA_038152725.1 Rhodospirillaceae bacterium | reverse complement strand
GCGTGTAACCGTCCGGTTTTGAGTTGGCGACGAAGGCCGAACCGGTGACGCCGGCCGCACCCGTGCGATTGACCACCAGAACGCCGTTGCCGAGATAGCCGGGCGCCGTCGCCGAGACCGTGCGGGCGGCCAGGTCGGCGGCGCCGCCGGGGCCATAAGGCGAAACCAGGGTGACCGGCTTGGTCGGGTACTCGGCCTGTGCCGTGCCGACGAAGGCGACGGTGGCCAGGGCGGCCAGCGTACCCTTCAGCACATTACGGGTTGAGAGCATTCGGATTTCCTCCCTTTTCATTCGAATGAAGACGGCCTGGCCGGAATGCGCCAGCATGGCCGGATACCTTAGGAAATCATATTTGATTACAGTAAGCAACTAATTTATGATGGCATCATGAACGCCGCTTCCGATAACCGCACCCGCAGCGATCTGGGCCGCGCCAACCGCCGCGCCGTGCTGGGCGAAATCGTTGTCAACGGCAGCCTGTCGCGGACCGCCATCGCGGCGCGCACCGGGCTCACCGGTGCATCGGTATCGCGGATCACGCGCGAGTTGATCGATGCCGGTCTCGTCACCGAGCGGCAGGCGGAGGGCGAGGCGTCCGGTCCGGGTCGCCGCTTCGTCGACCTGGCGCTCAATCCCGAGGGTGGCTTCGTGCTCGGCATCGGCCTCAACCTGTTTCAGCAATCGGTATCGCTGGCCGATCTGCAAAACCGCCTGATCGAACGCGTCGACTTGGGGCTCGCTTCATTGCACGACCCCGAGGTCGTCATCGGCCGCATCGCCGAAGTGGCGAAGGACATCGTCGGCCGTCTCGGCAGCGGCCGGGCGCGGCTGCTCGGCGGCTCCATCGCCATCACCGGCGCCGCTGACCCGACCACCGGCATGATGCGCGAATCGCCGATCCTCCGCTGGCGCGACGTCGATATCGGGGGCAAGCTGAGCAAGGCGCTCGACCTGCCGATGCTGGTCGAAAGTTTGCCCAATGCCATCGTCTCGGCGGAGACCCGTTTCGGCGTGGCGCGCGAACGCCACCATGTGCTGTTGTTCAACTGTGCGCTCGGCATCGGCGCCGGCATCTATACCGACGGCACCTTGCTGCGCGGTCGCAACTTCACTGCCGGCGTCATCTCAAACGTGCCGGCGATCGGCGCCGACCTTCCCGGCCTCACCCTCGATGAGGCGGCGAGCGGTATCGGCGTGCTTCGCCGGCTCGGCATCTCGCCCGGCCCCGACGGCCGGCGTATCGCCGGCAACGAGGAGGCCGCCAAGCTGCTGCAGGTTCTGCAGGCCGGCAACGAAGGGGACGCCGTATGCGCCGATGCCATCGCCGCTGTAGGACGAACGCTCGGAAACGCGCTTTGTCAGTTCGCCGGCCTGATCGCGCCGGAGTTGGTCGTGCTATCCGGCCCCGTGGCGCAATCGCCGCACTATGTCGCCGCCGTAGAAGAGGCGCTCGGCGACGACGCGCCGCCGGTCAAGGTCAGTACGCTCTCGCCGCAAGCGGCGGCGCGCTGGCTTGCCATCGGCGAATTCCTGGTCAACCGCGACCTGGATCTGGATACCTTGCATTTAAGGGAGGCTTCGTGAACGCTAAATACAGGCGCGAGATCGGTGTTGGTCTCGCCGCGATCGCCATTGCCGTGCTCGGCTGGTTCGTCGTTATTCCGATCGGCATCGATTTGCCAAGCCAGATCGATATCAGCGCCCTGGCGCCCGATTTCTGGCCACGCGTGGTGATGCTGCTGCTCGCCGCGGCCGGTATCGCCATTGTCGCCCAGGGTGCTTACGACGCGCGCCATCCGCCGGTGGCGGACTTGGAGGCGGCCGAAGAGGAAGAGGCCATCGAACACCCGTTCGCGCAACTCGCGGCGCGGGTGGTGTTCGCGCTTGCTGTCATGTTCGCCTTCTATGTGGCCATTCTCGAGGTTGGCATCGTCGTCTCATCGGCGCTGGTCATCGTCGTTTTCACTTATGCGCTCGGCTACCGGCAATGGCGCCATATCCTGCCGCTCGCCGTCCTGCTGCCGGTGTTGCTCTACGTCTTCTTCGTCCACGTCGCCAGCGTGCCGATGCCGCTCGGCGTGTTCGAAGCGTTACTTTAAGGGGGGGGGAATAAATCTTGCTCGAACATCTGGCCGAGGCCTTTTCGCTGTTCTTCAGCTTGCAGAACCTGTGCGCCATGTTCGCCGGGGTCCTGATCGGCACCATCGTCGGCGCCATTCCCGGCATGACCACGCCGATGGGGGTCGCGCTGGTGCTGCCGTTTACCTTCACGATGCAGCCGGTGACCGGCATCCTGCTTTTGCTCGGCGTCTACAAGGGCGGCCTCTATGGTGGTTCGATCACTGCCATCCTGATTAAGGCGCCGGGTACGCCGGCGGCATCGTGTACGGTGCTCGACGGCTATCCCATGGCGCAGAAGGGCGAGGCCCGTCGCGCCCTCGACATGGCGCTCTATGCTTCGTGTTTCGCCGACTTCATCTCGAACATGTCGTTGATCCTGTTCGCCGGCCTGCTCGCCAGTTTCGCGCTCAGTTTCGGGCCGCCGGAGTTCTTCACCCTGATCGTTTTTTCGCTGACCATCATCGCCGGCGTGTCGGGCGACAAGCTTTCCAAGGGCATCGCGTCGGCCTGCCTGGGGCTGATCATGGCGACCGTCGGCCTCGATATCGTTTACGGCACCAACCGCTTCGTCTTCGGCGAGACCGAACTGATGGCGGGGCTCAGCTTCATCCCCGTGCTGATCGGCCTGTTTGCGTTGCCGGAGATCATCAACCAGTTCGCCAAGAAGTACGAACAGCGCGCCTCCGCCGGTTCGCTCGGCGGCGCCCACGCCACCTTCGCCGACTTCAAGCGCTGCTTCAAATCGATCCTGCGCGGTTCGGTCATCGGCGTCATCTTGGGCGCCATCCCCGGGATCGGCGGCGCGCCGTCGGCGTTCCTGTCCTATTCGGAGGCCCGGCGGACGTCGAAGAACGGCGCCAATTTCGGCAAGGGTGAGATCGAAGGTGTCGCCGCGGCTGAATCGGGCAACAACGGCGTCGCCGGCGCTACCATGATCCCGCTCTTGGCGCTCGGCGTGCCGGGCGACGTCATCACCGCCGTGATCCTGGGCGCCTTCATGATCCACGGCCTCCGGCCCGGTCCGGTGATGTTCGAACAGAATCTCAGCCTGATCTACGCCATCTTCATGGGCATCATGGTCAGTTCGCTCTACCTGTTCGTCATCGGCAAGGCGTCGATCAAGCTGATCAGCCGCATTGCCGACCTGCCCAATACCCTGCTCTATCCGTCCGTGCTGGTGCTTTGCGTCTATGGCGCCTTTGCCATCAACAACAACCTGTTCGACGTATTGGTGATGTTCATCGTCGGGATTCTCGGTTTCGCCATGCTGCGCTTCGACATTCCCGCGGCCCCCTTCCTGATCGCCTTCATCCTGGGGCCACTTCTGGAGGATAATTTCCGCCAAGCGCTCTTGATGTCCGACGGCAGTGGTGTGATCTTCTTCCGCAACGGGATCTGCCTGGTGTTTTGGGGCCTGACGGCATTGTCGCTGTTCTTGCTGGTGCGAAACCATATGCGTGCCCAACGCCAGAAGGGCCCGAAGTTCAGCGGCGCCTAACGCATTCTTGAATATAAAGGAACCAACGACATGGCCGACGATCTAGGCGCATTGCGCTACACTTTTGGCGTCATCACCGATACCCACGTGAACCAGGGCGAGGACGACTGCAACTCGCCATTTCAGGTCAACCAGCTTTCCAATGCGCGCATGCGCTACGTCGTGCGCAGCCTGAACGACCGTGACCTCGCCTTCGTCGTCAACGTCGGCGATCTGGTCCACCCGGTGCCGGCGATCCCCAATCTCTACAAGCGCGCCGCCGAGCAATTCCTTGGGCAGGTCAAGCATCTGCGTCATCCGCTCTATCTCGCGCCGGGCAACCACGACGTCGGCGACAAGCCCAACGATTGGGCGCCGGCGGCCGGTATCTGCGACGCCTATTTGGCACTGTGGGAGGAGTACTTCGGCGCCCAGTTCCAGTCGTTCGATCACGCGGGCGACCATTTCGTCATCATCAACGCCGAGATCATCAACTCCGGCCTCAAATCCGAGGCCGAACAGCGCACCTGGCTGGAAGCGGACCTTGCCGCCAACAAGGGCAAGCGCATCTTCATGTTCAGCCACTATCCGCCTTATTTCGCCAAGGCGGACGAGGAGGAGAACTACGACAACATCGGCGAGCCCGGACGCAGCTGGATGCTCAACCTTTTGGTCGAGAACGACGTCGAGGCGCTCTACATCGGCCACGTGCATAATTTCTGGTACAACCGCCACGGCCCGACCGACTGCTACCTGCTGCCGTCGACCTCCTTCGTGCGGCAAGACTATTCCGAGATGTATCGCGCCCAGCCGTTGCCCGACGCCCAGGCCGGCCGCAACGACAAGCCGAAACTCGGCTACTTCATCGTCCACGTCTACGAAAAGGGCCACGTCATCGAGATCGTCCGCACCTACGGCGCCACCGTGGCGCCGGACGCGCCCGTGGTGGCGCCGCCGGAGCGTGTCGCGCCGGTGCATCCGCGCCTCAACCGGCACGGCCGGTTCGGCTTCGACATGCGCCAGAACTGGATGGAGGTTGTCGAGATCCCGCCGAGCGGCGGCCTCGACGAGTTCGACCGCAAGGAGGTGCGCAACGACTACCCGCTGATGGCGCTTTGGGAAATGGGTATACGCAAGGTGCGCGTGCCGCTCCGCGACCTGCTGGTGCCCGACGTCCGCGAGCGCATGCGCATGCTGACGCGCCACGGCCACGAATTCACGCTGTTCACCTTCGGCGCGCCGAGCGCGCGCGACCGCAAGCTGATCGATGCCTACCGCGACGTTTTCAGCGCCTGGGAAATCGGCTTCAACATGGAAGTGTTCGACCGCGACGTCGCCGGTATCGGCGCCGCCGCCAAGGGCACGGACCTTCCGGTCTATTTGTCGCGGCTCCGCTCGATCGACGAGTTGCGTGCCGAGGCCGGACGCTACTACCACGCCATCAACCAGGGCTTCCTGGCTTCCGACGAGGCACAGATGAAGGGGCTGCTGGCGCACCCCGACCTGGCCGGCGGCATCGACGGCTTCGTCTTCCGCCTGATGGACGACCGCTCGGCCTGGGCGGCGACAGAGGAAGCCTCGCGCCTGGCCCGGGCCATGGGCGTCAAGGCGTCGGTGCACTTGCGCATGTTCGGGGCCAACCCGGGCGAATCGCGCGAGGACGATCCTTGGGCGGCCAACCGGCTGGCCGAAGGCGCGCTCGCGGCTAACACCTTCGCCGACGTCAGCGTCTATTCCGACACCTTCATCGACAACGACCGTGGCTATCATGTGCGCAACGGCGTCTTGGACAAGCGCAACAACCCGCGTGACGGCTTCCATGTGGTGCGCCATCTGCTCGGAGCGCTCGACGCCTATCGCGAGATCGCACCCGGCGGAATGGTCGAAAAGGACGGACTCCGCGCCCTGACCGTCAAGGCCGACGGCAAAGACCTCACGCTGGTGATGAAGCCCGCCGTCGGCGCCGGACCGGATGTCGGCGATCTCGGCGCCGTGTTCGGCGGCAAGCCACCCAAGGGACGTGCCGTCGATCTGCTGTCCGGCGAGATTGTGCCGGCCGACAAGTTGGCCTCGCTGCCGGCGTTGTTCCTGCCGTAGAATCGGCGTTTCTACGAACAATTGGAAAGGCCGAAGGCTGTCTGCCGTCAGCGCCCATGGGACGGCTTGAGGTAATTGCGCTCACTGCCGATGCCATGGAGGAACACCGTGCCGGATATTTCTCCGCCGGCATGGACGGGGTCGTTACCAAGCCGATCGACCGCGGCGAACTCGCCGAAGTGATCAACGATGTAATCGGCGAGCGCATCCACGTCACCGAAGAGGTGACCGTCGTGCCGGCCGACACTGAAATGGAAGACAATACCGGTGCCAATCTGGCCGCCGTCGACGACTTCCTAAAATCAATCGGCGCCAGCAACGACTGACGCCGGCGGCGGCCGTTCAAAAGCCTTTTAAGCCCGGGCCGGGCCGTATAATTTTCGCGCTTCCGACAGAACGACCAAGCAAGGAGCAATCATATGCCAGGCCCCCTCGAAGGGATCCGAGTTTTCGACATGACCCGCGTTCTCGCGGGGCCGTCCTGTACGCAGATGTTGGCCGATCTCGGCGCCGACGTGATCAAGATCGAACGTCCCGGCGTTGGCGACGACACGCGTAAGTTCGCTCCGCCCTACATTCTCGATGCAGCCGGGGCCGACACCTCGGAGAGCGCCTATTTCTGTGCCGCCAACCGCAACAAGCGTTCGCTCACCCTCGACGTCTCCAAGCCCGAAGGCCAGGCGCTTGCCAGGCAGTTGATCGCCAAGTCGCACGTGCTGGTCGAGAACTTCAAGACCGGCAACCTCGCCAAATACGGCCTCGGCTACGACGATCTGAAAGATGAGTTTCCCGGCCTAATCTACTGCTCGATCACCGGCTTCGGCCATAGCGGGCCCTACGCGCCCCGGCCCGGCTACGACGTGCTGATCCAGGCGATGAGCGGCCTGATGAGCCTGACCGGCGAGCCAGATGGGGCGCCGATGAAATCCGCCGTGCCGGTCGCCGACCTGATGGCCGGCATGTACGCCGGCGTCTCCATCAACGCGGCACTCCGCCATCTGGAAGTGACCGGTAAGGGCCAGCACATCGACATCGGCATGCTCGACGTCATGGTCGCGTTCTCGACCATCCAGGGCATGAACTACCTCGCCACCGGAAAGGTGCCGCCGCGCCTCGGCAATGCGCATCCCAATATTGTGCCCTACCAGACCTTCAAGACCTCCGACGGCGACATCATCCTTGCGGTCGGCAACGACAGCCAGTTTAAGCGCTTCTGCGACGTCGCCGGCGCGCCAGAACTTGCCGCGGATGCGCGTTTTTCCACCAACTCGCAGCGCCTCGCCAACCGCGCCGAACTGATTCCGCAACTGGAAGAGTTGATCAAGCGGAAGACCACCAATTTCTGGGTCGAGGCGATGGAGGCCAATTCGATCAGCTGCGGGCCGATCAACACCCTCGATCAGGTGTTCGCGGATCCGCACGTGCTGGCGCGCGGCATGAAGCTGGAAATGGACCATCCGGCCACCGCCGGCGGCAAGGTGACGCTGATCAACAGCCCGATCAAGATGTCCGGCACGCCGACGACGGCGCGCATGGCGCCGCCGATGCTGGGCCAGCACACCGATGAGGTGTTGGATGAGCTTTTGGGGATGGACGGCGCCGCGGTCGCCAAGCTGCGCGACCAGGGTGTGATCTAACCTTCTACTTCATCACCACGACCGGCGAGAAGCGCTGCGCCGGATCGACGACCAGCCCGATATAGCCGGTGATCGCATCGACGACGCCGGCGACCGGCGCGGTCAGGGTGCCACGCTCGAGCCGCCATTGCGCGAGTTCGTTGGCGGCGGCGGCGCTTTCCTTGCCGGCCTCGGCGCGCGCCAGACGCAGCGTCGCCTGTTCCATTTCTTCCTTCGAAGTCGAGAGATCGTCGAACAGCTGCTTCACCCGCTTCAGATTGGCGGCGGCGAATTCCAGTTCCATCGCGGCCGCCTTCAGCGCGGCCTCGGTGGCGCGCGCATCGGCCGCGAGCGGACGGAGATCGAGCCTGGCGAGCGCCGTTCCCTTGGCGACCTTCTGGCCCGGCCGCACCATCACTTCCTCGACGATGCCGGCGACGGCGAAGGCGAGCCGGCGTTCCGCCCAGGCTGGGTTGGCGGCGAACGCGGCGATCAGCAGCACGCCGATGCCGACGAGTATGTCACGTCTCGCCCTACCGATTGATCTTGTTCTGATCTTGCTGTCCAAAACCGCTCCCTCCCTTGGTCTCGTAGGAGTCCTTCTTTTCGACGGCGCCCGAGCCGAGCGCGCGGACGATGAAATCCTTCTCCAGGCTGCGTGCCGGGTGCTCGCCGAGCAGCACGGCCAGACGCGCATCGACCTGGTGCAGCGTGCCGGCGGCGCGCACCACGCCGGCTTCGGCTTCGGTGAACCCGATCATGGCGCGGCCCAAATCGGTGACGCGTTCCTGTTCGTACAAGCGCTGGCGCTGGAGCAGGTACTTCTTGGCGTAGTCGAAGCGCGCCCGGGCGGCGATCAACTGTTGCCAGGCGTTGTCGCGCTCGCGCAGCGTGACGCGCGCCTCCCGCGTCATGTCGCGTTTGGCGCGTTCCAGCCTGGCTTCGGTACGCACCATTTCGGCCGCCAGGCGCGAGCGCTCCGCCGACTGGCGCCCGCCATCCATGAACGGCCAGGTGATGCGCGCGCCGGCGGTCCATTCGTCACGCGTTGCGCTCGGGCGGCTGTACTGGTTGACCGCGCCGAAGGCGTCGATATAGGGGAACGTGCCGGTGCCTTCACGTGCCAGCCGCAGCGACGTCAGCCGGCCGGCCAGCGCCTGCAGTTTCGGGTTGCGCGCCAGCACTGCCTTTTCGAAGGGCTCGGCATCGATCACCGCCGGCTTGTCCTTCGGCCCCGTCGGCGAGCCCAGCATTTCCTTGTCGAACGGCAGCCCGGTGAGGTCGGCGAGGCGAAGACGCAAATCCATGTTGCGGCGTTGCTCGGTATGCAGGATCAGGCGCGACTTCTCGACATCGGCCAGCTTCTCGGCGACCTCGACCGGCGATTGCTGGCCCAGGCCAGAGCGCTCCTTGGCGCGCTCCCACTGCACGTAGGCCGATGCGTGATCCTGGTTCAGCGCCTGCACCACCAAGTCGGAAGCGTGCAGGTCGAAAAAGAGTGCCAGGCCCTCCATCAGCACCGTGTTGCGCGCATCGAGATCGAGCTGCTTGGCGGCTTCCGCGTCGGCGCGCGCGGCGTCGATGCTGTTCGACGTCTTGCCGAAATCGAACAGGCGCTGCGTCACCTGGACCGAGCCGTAAGATTCCGCCTTGTCCTTCTCGGTGTGTAACCGCGATTTGTACCGTTCGCCCTCGTAAAGCGCGGTAGCGGTCGGGAAGAGCGCGGCGCGGGCGCGCTCCAACCTGGCCTCGGCGGAGGCGAGGTCGGCGGCGGCCTCGGCGAAGTAGATGTTGCCGCGTTCGGTAATCTTGGCCAGCACGGTCTCGGCACTGACCGGCTGGCCGGGGGCCTCGGTCTGCGCCGCGGTCTGGTGGGGCGCCAGCGTCAAAGCCAGCGCCAGCAGGGCGGCGGCCGCGGCAATGCCGTTCGGGAGGAAACGGAGGGACATGATCGGGCGCCTCAGTTGCCGCCTTTGAGGTAGCGGTAGAACGAGATGGCGCCGGGTTTCTTGTTGATTCCCTCGACGACGTAATTGCCGGCGCGTACGAACAGATCGGCGTCCAGGAAGCCGGTCAGCCTGAGCGCCTCCGTCCCGTCGGCGTCGAAATAGAGGAATACCGGCGTGGCGCGGATGCGATACTTCTTGGCCATATCGACTTCGTTCATCTTCTTGCCGTCGGGCGTGACCACGTCGAGGTTGCCCTTGATGTTCGACTCGATCATTACGAAATTCTTCGAGTAATACCCGTCGACCTTGGGGTCGGGGAACACGCGGGTGCGCATCTTGTCACAATAGGGGCAGCCGGCCTGGTGAAACATGATGACCAGGCGCTTGCCGTCGCCCTTGGCGGATTTGATCTCGTTCGGGAAATCGTTGTCCATGCTTTCCAGGCGGAACTCGGCGCCGGCCTGGGGCGTGACCAGCAAGCCGATCACGAGCGCGGCGAGCGCCGCCCGGTAAAATCTCGTAAACATCTTCGCCATCCTCCCGGCCCGGTGCATGCCGGGCCCGCAAACAATACATCTTAACTATGTAAAATAGGCAAGGGCAATGCCCCGCACGAGAACGTGACACGCGCGTCGCCAGCCGCCGCTGGAATTGTCGTGGCTCAATCGCCGCCCGGCTGGTGCCCGACGGTGCCTTCGTATTTGCGCTGTTCGTCCGGGTCGAGATAGAGCCGCTCCCAGGCCTTGACCTGATCGAAGCCGGCGAAGGTGTGCAGATCGCCCATGGCGTGGCCCTTAAAGCCGGCGAAGAACTCCGCCTCCGCGGCGGGTCCCTGTTCCTTCAGCGCCTTGGCGAAGTCGTAGAGCGCCTTCAGGGTGACGCGCAGCATGGCGCCCGGCAGGATGGTGACGCGGATGCCGAGCGTGTTCATCTGTTCGGGCGTCAGGCGCGGCGAAACGCCGGTCTGGTTGTAGAACACCGGCCCCTCGACCTCGCGGCAGACGCGTTCGATCTCGGTCATGTCGGTCGGGCCCTCGACGAATGCCAGGTCGGCGCCGGCTTCGAGATAGGCGTTGGCGCGGCGGATGGCGTCTTCGAGCGAGCCGCCGTGGGCGCCGCGTGCATCGGTGCGCGCGATCAGCACGAAATCCGGGTCGGTGGCATCTCGCGCATCGGCGGCGGCGCGGATCTTGCCGACTGCCTCTTCCAGCGGCACCACCTGACGGCCGGCGACGTGGCCGCAGCGCTTGGGCAGGCTCTGGTCTTCCAGGTGTATGCCGGCGACACCGGTCTGGATGTATTCCTTCACGGTGCGGATGACATTGAGCGCATTGCCGTAACCGTTGTCGGCGTCGGCGATCACCGGCACCGAGACGGCACCGGCGATGTAGCGTGCGTTCAGGTGCATTTCGCTCATGGTGGCGAAACCGGCGTCGGGCATGCCGAGCAACGAGAGCGAGGTGCCGTAGCCGGTCATGTAGACGGCGGGGAAGCCGGCCTGCTCCAGTACCTTGGCGCTCATGGCGTTGTAGCAGCCCGGCACCAGCAGGGTTTCGCCGGATGTCTCGCTGGCCTTCAGCAACTCTCTAAGGCGTGTGGTATTGCGCACCGTGTCCTCCCCGGTCGAATTTGGCGTCGGCCAGAGCTTAGGCCGGGCAAGACCGGTGGGCAAGACGGAGTGGTCAGCCGGCGGAGGGAACCACCCTGACGACGATGTCGGCGTCCTCGAGCGCGGCCATCACGTCGGCGTCGGCGGCGCCGGGTAGCGACGGCCGGCCCTGCATCAGCCACAGCACCGATTGTCCGCCGGCGGCCTCGGCGACGACCAGCGGCCAGGCGGCATCGGCATTCGAAACCATATGCCGGGGCGCGTCCTTGCGCACGATATCGAGAATCGCCTCCGGAACATTTGGGTCGTGAAACACCACGTCGACGCCCTGCATCAGGCGGATCGCCAGCATCGGCAGCATGTCCGGGTCACCGGCGCCGGTACCGACGAGAGATATTTCGCCGACGTCGTCGATTTCCTCGCCGGCGGCGAGATGGTCGATGGCGGCATCGACCAGACGGTCGGCGCCAGCGACATCGCCCTCGCGGATGCGCTCGGCGATCGGGCCGTCGGCCAAGTACTGCCAGAAGCGCCGGCGTATGCGCCCGCGCGGCACGCGCCCGTTGATGCGTTCGCGCACGGTGCCGGCATAGGCGGCCAGCGTTCCGAACGAGGCCGGTAGTGCCGCCTCGATAACCGCCTTGGCGCGACGCGATAGGATCGGCGCGGCGCCGCCGGTCGATACCGCGACGATGATCGGCGAGCGATCGACGATGGCCGGCATTAGGAAGGTGCAGAGTTCCATGTTGTCGGCGACGTTGACTGGAATACCGGCGGCGCGCGCACAGGCAGAGACGGTGGCGTTGAGCGCGTCGTCCTCGGTCGCGGCCATGACCAGCCGGCAGCCCTGCACGTCTGTCGGCTGGAAGCTGCGCCCCAGCACCTTGATGCGCCCACCTTCGATCAGCCGCTCCAGGCCGGGACCGATCTCGGTAGCCGCCAGGCGCACGTGCGCGCCGGCGCGCAGCACCGCCTCGGCCCGGCGCTCGGCGATGTCGCCGCCGCCGACCACCAGCACCTCGGCGCCGTCCAGGTCGATGAATGTCGGGAACGGCGGTGCCTTGGCCGGCTCGGCGTCGTCACTCATCGCCTGATCCCGTGGTGCCGAGCGCACCGGTCGCTTTCGCCCAGTCCTTGAGGGCATCGCCCCAGGCGTCGGCCGTCGCCGGGTCGATGTCGAACACGGTGAAGCGGGAGCGCTCGCGGATGCGCACCCGCATCAGCCGCACGTCGTCGGCCGGCGAGGCGTCGAACAGCTCGATCTTCTGGCCGAAGGGTGCCGCCAGTTCCGCCAGCGGCTTCGCGTCCGCGTTCTTGTCCGATCCGCTCACGCCCCGTCTCCTACCGCGTGCCCCAGGTGAAGGCGGTCTCGACCAAGAACTCCCAATTGCGCGGCGTGTCGGGGAAGTCCGGCTTGATGTCCATTTCGAGCATGGCCTTGCCGGCATCGTCGGCGGTCAGCTTGATCACCTCGATCAGTTCGCTGAACGAGCGCGCCTGGGGGTTGCGGATGATGATATCGCTGAGCAGCAGCGGTTGCGACATGGTGATGGGTCTCCCGGTTGTCGGTTAGCGGTCGCGCACGCGTTGGCGGAAGCGCGCCCGGTACAAGAGCCTGCCGGCGCCGCTGCCGGCCGGGTTCTCGAAACCGCTGCGCCGGTGCAGCACGTTGTTGGAGACGATGCCCTCGCCGGCGCCGAGCCGATAGGTCAGCATCAGGGGATCGCCGTCTTCGAGCAGCGCGCGCAGGCATTCGCGTGCCGCCGTGGTCGCCGCATCGTCGCGCCATACCGCCGAGCGCAGCCGGTGCGTGTAGCGCATCGCGAGATGCCCACCCAAGCACGCGAACACCGGCCCGGTCTCGGCGCCGCGCTGGACGCTGGCCTCGGCCTCGTTGGCGGGGATGGTCAGCGCCTCCGAGTGCATCAAGGCCTCGATGAAGGCCGGATCGGCGTCGCGGAGCCGGATGTAGGCGATCTCGGGATCGAAAAACTGCGCCTCGCCGCCGGTCTCGGCCGGGCGCACGCAATGCAGCAGCATGCCGAGCACCCATTGGCCGACCGGGTTGTAGTAGCCGTCGGTGTGCCAGCTCAAGGGCTTGTTGGAGTAGGGGATGTAGATGCCGCGTCGGCTTTCGGCCATGCCGGCGACCTCGAGTTCGGTGACGCCGTCCTCGCCGGTGAGCAGCGGCCGCTCGATCTCGCCCAAGCCCAGCTTGGCGGCGAAATTCATTACCTGTTCCTTGGTCAGGGTGGCGCGGGTCCGGTAGAACGCCATGTTGTGGTCCAGGCAGAGCCTGCGGATGACGGCGGTCTCGGCCGGACTCGGGTTCGCCGGGTCTGTGACCAGCACCACCAATGCGTCCGAATCGGCTGGCGCCTTGGCGAGCTTTTCAGCACGCCACGCCGCATAGGTGGCATCCTGGGCGAGGTCGAACGGCGACGCACCCCGCATTGGGGCGTCGTCACCACGGCTCTCGGCAGGCACGGCGGACATCGTCGAAAGGCCTCCTCCCACTTAAGAAACCCCAGGATAGCGCCTTCGCGCGCGCTCGGCACCTATCCAAGGTCAACTCATTTGGCCTCTTGATAATTTATAATTTTCGAATATGATAATGTCCAGTTCGCGAAATGTGACTTGGCGGCCGCAACAACAAGTGCAATCGGCCGCCGTGGGTCTTGCGGCGGGAATGGAACAGGGCTTGGGCTGCCGACGGGCGGCCCGCCGGCAGATTTGGAGGGTGTACCGTGTCCGACAAAAAGCATGAAACAAAGCTCCTCGACCAGCTCGAGGACGGTCCCTGGCCGAGCTTCGTGAAGGGCTTGAAGCGGCTTCGCGATTCCGAAGGCCAGCCGTACGCGCCGATGATGAACGATCTGCTCGGGCAGCTCGAACACTCCTACGAGACCACGCGCGGCTACTGGAAGGGCGGCACCGTCAGCGTGTTCGGCTACGGCGGCGGCATCATTCCGCGCTTCTCCGAGGTCGCCAAGGACTACCCCGCCTCCAAGGAATTCCACACCCTTCGCGTCATGCCGCCGGCCGGCATGCACTATTCGACCGACGTGCTGCGCAAACTCTGCGACATCTGGGAACGGCACGGCTCCGGCCTGATCGCCTTCCACGGCCAGTCGGGCGACATCATGTTCCAGGGTGCGAGCACCGAGAACGTCCAGTACGCCTTCGACGAATTGAACGAGATCGGCTTCGATCTCGGCGGCGCCGGCCCGGCCTTGCGCACCTCGATGAGCTGTGTCGGCCATGCGCGCTGCGAAATGTCCAACTTCGACGAGGCCCGCGCGCTGCGCTCGGTGATCAACGAGTTCCTGGACGAAATGCACCGCCCGGCGCTGCCCTACAAGTTCAAGTTCAAGTTCTCGGGCTGCCCGAACGACTGCGTCAACGCCATCCACCGCGCCGACTTCGCGGTTATCGGCACCTGGCGCGACGACATGAAGGTCGACCAGGGCGAGGTCAAGGAATACATCGGCCGCGTCGGTCGCAAGTACATGATCGACAACGTCATCGCGCGCTGCCCGACCAACGCGCTCAGCCTCAACGACGACGACACGCTGGACGTCGACAATTCCAGCTGCGTGCGCTGCATGCACTGCCTCAACGTCATGCCGAAGGCGCTGTCGCCGGGCGACGACAAGGGCGTCTCGATCATGATCGGCGGCAAGCGTGCGCTCAAGATCGGCGACTTGATGGGCACCGTCATCGTGCCGTTCATGAAGCTCGAATCGGATGAGGACTTCGAGCGCTTCGTCGAGTTCGCCGGACGCATCATCGAGTTCTTTGCCGAGAACGCGCTCGAGCACGAGCGCATCGGCGAGACCATCGACCGTATCGGCCTCGCCAATTTCCTGGAGGCCGTCGGCGTCGACATCGATCCAAACATGATCAACCACCCGCGCACTAACCCGTACGTGCGCACCGACGACTTCGACGAGGCGGCGGCGGCGTGGCGCGAGCGCAAGAAGCACCGCGACGCCGGCGAGGACAACATCCGCGAGGATTTCGAGGCCGCCGAGTAATCGAGCCCCGACCCCGGACATAGAGACAAACTGCGCCCGGCCGCCATCGCGGCGCCGGGCCTAGGGAGAGCAGGAAGCGAACCATGGCCGAAGCCGAGAAGAAGACCCCCCGTCGCCCCAAGGAAGTGGGCGTTCCCGATCCGATGCAGTACATGCATCCCAAGCTCAAGTCGAACTACGGTAACTGGGCCTGGCACGAGCGGCCGCGCCCGGGTGTGCTGCACCACGTGTCGAAATCCGGCGACGAGGTCTGGACCGTGCGCGCCGGCACCCAGCGCCAGATGGACGTCTACACCATCCGCAAGCTCTGCGACATCGGCGACCAGTTCGCCGAGGGCCACGTGCGCTTCACCACGCGCTCCAACATCGAGTTCATGCTTTCGAGCGGCGATAAGGTGCAGCCCCTGATCGACAAGCTGACGGCCGAGGGTTTCCCGGTCGGCGGCACCGGCAACTCGGTCTCCATGATCTCGCACACCCAGGGCTGGCTGCACTGCGACATCCCGGGCACCGACGCGTCGGGCGTGGTCAAGTCACTGATGGACAAGCTGCACAAGGAATTCGTCGTCGAGGAGATGCCGAACCGCGTGCGCATCACCACGTCGTGCTGCCAGATCAACTGTGGCGGCCAGGGCGACATCGCCATCAACGTGCAGTACACCAAGCCGCCGGTCATCAACCACGACCTCGTCGCCAACGTCTGCGAGCGCCCGGCCGTCGTCGCGCGCTGCCCGGTGGCGGCGATCCGGCCGGCTATGGTCAACGGCAAGGCGACCCTCGAGGTCGACGAGAAGAAATGCATCTGCTGCGGCGCCTGCTATCCGCCGTGCCCGCCGATGCAGATCAACAGCCGCGAGTCGACCAAGATCGCCATCTGGGTCGGCGGCAAGCATTCCAACGCGCGTTCCAAGCCGACCTTCCACAAGCTGGTGATGGCGAACCTGCCGAACAACCCGCCGCGCTGGCCCGAGGTCGAGGCCGTAGTGCTGAAGATCCTCTACGCCTACAAGGAAAATGCCCGCGACTGGGAGCGCATGGGCGAGTGGATCGAGCGCATCGGCTGGCCCCGGTTCTTCGACCTAGTCGACATGCCGTTCACGCATCATCACCTCGACGACTACAAGGGGGCCCGCCACGCCCTCAACGCGTCGGCGCACATCCACTTCTAGGTTTTCACTTAAGTCGGAGTTCAGGGGATGAAGATAGGGGTCCTCGTCAACGAAGGTCCGTTCACGCATCAGGCGTCGGATTCGGCCTACCACTTCACCAAGGCGGCCGTCGCCAAGGGCCACAAGGTGTTGCGTGTGTTCTTCTATTACGACGGCGTCAACAACGCCAACCGGCTCTCGGAACCGCAGTCGGACG
The DNA here is from genome assembly GCA_038152725.1 of Rhodospirillaceae bacterium. Lineage (GTDB taxonomy): Bacteria > Pseudomonadota > Alphaproteobacteria > Rhodospirillales > Casp-alpha2 > TMED8. The sequence continues at coordinate 3,078 of JAYOXJ010000016.1, read as the reverse complement.
ACCGCAACCTGGTCAAGCTGTGGGGTGCGCTCGCCAAGGAACACGGCATCGATCTCGTGGTCTGCGTCGCCGCCGCATTGCGCCGTGGCATCAAGGACGAGATCCTGGCTGAAGGGTTCCGCATCTCCGGCCTCGGCCAGTTGATCGAACTCGGCATGGCCGCCGACCGAACCGTCGTGTTCGGCGACTGAGGGGAGGGTGGCATGAGCGAAGACATCGAGACCGATTTCGATACCGAAGGCGTCAAGAAGAGGTTCATGTTCGTGAACGCGAAGGCGCCCTACGGCACCATCTACGCCCTCGAGGTGCTGGAGATGATCATGATCTCCGCCGCCTTCGAGCAGCACGCGGTGATCGCCTTCGTCGACGACGGCGTGTTCCAGATCAAGAAGGGCCACAACACCAAGGCGATCGGCATGAAGAATTTCTCGCCGACCTACGGCGTGGTCGAGATGGAGAAGGAAGACGCCGACGAGGACGACGACATCGACATGGTCTGGCGTATCGTCGTCGAGAAGGAATCGATGGAGGCGCGTGGCCTCTCGGACGACGACTTCGTCGTCGACGTGGAAGTGCTGTCGTCGGCCGAGCTTTCCGAGCTCATGGCCGAGCAGGACGTGGTGCTGAGCGGCTAGGGGAGGGATGCGAACATGAGCATGCTTTATACGGTCAACAAATCGCCGTTCGAGCGCCCCGCGCTGGAGACCTGCCTGCGCCTTGCCAAGAAGGGCGGCGCGGTGCTGCTGATCGAGGACGGCGTCTACGCCGCCCTTGCCGGCACCGCCAAGAGTTCCCTGATTGAGGGAAATCAAGGTAACCTGAGCTTATATG